>CAZNOE010000288.1:0-7382 GCA_964574525.1 uncultured Bifidobacteriaceae bacterium | reverse complement strand
CTACACGCGCGCGTGGTTTGACATCCGCAACGGCGGTGATTTGATTCCGGCGGAACCCGTTTCCGGCCCCGGCGAAATTGCGTTGGGCCGGCCGCCGCGTGATGTGGAGAAGGATTGGGTGGTGGTGGTGCGGCGGAAGAAGTGAGTGTAAACGCTCGCCCTCACCCCAGCCCTCTCCCCCGGGGAGAGGGAGGATCGTCGGCAGCCGGTTTGCAATGCTGGGAGGATGAAGTTGAATCGTCGGTCGAAACGAGGACCGAAGGAAATTTGACGAGCGGACTTTGCTGTTCCCTCTCCCCCGCGGAGGGGGAGAGGGTCAGGGTGAGGGGGACTTGTGGCGAACACGTTGAACCAGGAATTCTATGAAAATGAAACTGACGGCTTTCACTATTGCTCTGGCCTGCTGCGTGTCCGTGCATGCGGCTGATTCCACCGTCGTTCTCTTCGAGGACGGCTTCGGCTCGCTGCGCTCCGGCGCGATCGGCAACGAGGTCGGCGCGCATCTCGAATATCATTACCTGCCGAAGATCAACACCGAGGGCGCGTGGGCCATCTCGACTTTTTCCTCCGGCGCGCCGTCGCAGCGGGCTTGGCGCATCGCGCGGCACAACGGCGAGCCGGTGTTGCTCCAGGCTTACGAAAACAAACTCACCCACACCCGACCCACGATCGTCGCTGGCGAGGAACTGTGGGCGGATTACACCGTCACCGCGCGGTTCACGCCGGAATCCAGCAAGGGCCGCAGCGGCGTGAGCTTCCGCTATCGCAATGATCGCTGTTATTATTTCGCCGGCGTGGAGGGAGGGAAGGCGGTGCTGAAGATGGTCCAGCATGAAAAAGAATACCATGTGCCGCTTGAAAAAGTTCTGGCCAGCGGAAGCCTTGACTGGAAACCGGGCGCGGAAGTGAAGGTCGAGATCACCGTCAAGACCGCGCACATCGAAGCGAAGTTCAACGGCAAGACGACGCTCACCGCCGATGACAACACCTACGCGCAAGGCCGGATCGCTCTGACGTCGGATGCTCCCACGCGGTTCGCACAGGTGCGGGTCACGGCCACGGCGGCGGAAAAAGCGCGCGTGGCGGCGGCGCGGGCGAAGATCACGGAGGAGTCGCGAAAACTTCAGGCCGCGAATCCCAAAGCCGTGCTCTGGAAAAAATTTCGCACGGATGGCTTCGGCGTCGGGCGCAATCTGCGCTTCGGCGATCTCGATGGCGACGGGAAGCTGGACATTCTCATCTGCCAGCAACGGCCCAACGGCCCGAAAGATTCCAACAGCGAGGTCGGTTGCCTCACCGCTGTGACGCTCGACGGCGAGCAACTCTGGCAAATCGGCCAGCCGGACGCGTGGGCCGATGAACTGACCAATGACGTTGGTTTTCAAATTCACGACATTGACGGCGACGGCCAGAACGAAGTGATTTACTGCAAGGGCATGGAGATCATTGTCGCCGACGGCAAGACCGGCAAGACAAAATACAAAGCGCCGACGCCTGCCATGCCCGCCTACACTGCCGCACCGCGCAATCGTTTCCCACATGTGCTCGGCGACGCGATGTATCTCTGCGATATTCGCGGGCAGGGACGCGTCGGCGACATCGTCATCAAGGATCGTTACCAAAGCGTGTGGGCGTTCACCGACAAACTCGAACCGCTGTGGCAGGGCCACTGCACCAACACGGGCCATTATCCGTTCGCTTACGACATGAACGGCGACGGGAAGGACGAGTTGTTCATCGGCTACACCGTGTTCGATCAGAAGAGCGACAAAATCTGGTCGCTGGAAAATACTTTGGAGGACCACGCCGACTCCGTGGCCGTGGTGAAGTTGTTGCCCGATCCGAAAGCTGAGCCGCGCCTCATCATCGCCGGCAGCGACGAAGGCGTTGTCTTCGCCGACGTGCATGGAAAAATCCTGGAGCATCACCGTGTCGGCCACGCGCAGAATCTCGCCATCGCGGATTTCCGGCCCGACATGCCGGGACTAGAAACTGTGTCCATCAACTTCTGGGGCAACCAGGGCATCGTGAATTATTACGACGCAAATGGAAAAATCTTCCACGACTTCGAGCCCGCCCAGCACGGCAGCATGCTTCTGCCGGTGAACTGGACAGGCCAGCAACCCGAGTATTGGATTCTCTCGCCGAACGTCGAAGCCGGCGGGATGTATGACGGCTGGGGCCGGAAGGTTTTTGAATTCCCCGCCGACGGCCATCCCGACCAATGCGTCGCCGCGCTGAACCTGACCGGCGATTGCCGCGACGAAATCGTGGTGTGGGATCCGTTTGAGATTTGGATTTACACCCAGAGCGACAATCCGAAGTCCGGCAAACTCTACAAGCCCAGGCGCAGTCCGCTCTACAACGAGTCCAACTACCGTGCGCAGGTCTCGCTGCCGGGTTGGTCGGACGACAAGCCAGTAAAATGAAGACCGGGGCGAGCAGATTCGCGGTGGCACGGGCATTCACGCTGATCGAATTGCTTGTGGTCATCGCGATCATCGCCATCCTCGCGGCGCTGTTGCTGCCGGCGCTCGCGAAAGCCAAGGACCGCGCTCACCGCACCAACTGCATCAACAACCAGCGGCAGATGATCACGGTGGTGCATCTCTACGCGATGGATAACGAGGACAAATTCGCCTGGCCGAACTGGGCCTGGAGCAATCCCGGCTGGCTCTTCGGCGCGGTCGGCAACCAGAACAACATTCCCGACCCGACCCTCGCCCCTTACGCGGCCAATCCTCCGGACGCTTACACGAACGGGGTGTGGTGGCCGTATCTCCGCACGATCGGTTCTTACACCTGCCCCGCTGACCGGCGGAGTCCAAATTTCGCCGTGCGCAAGAACAAGCTGTCCAGCTACAAGATGGATGGCGCTGTCTGCTCGTATCAACGCGTGAAACAAAACATGAAGGTCAGCGCGGCGTGGAATCCGTTCTGTTATCTCCTGTGGGAGCCAGGTGATCCCGGTCTCGCGAACATCAAAGTCTGGTGGGATGCGTGCAGTTATCCGAGCGTCGGCGAGGGCTTGGGCGGCGTGCATGGTCCCGGCGGCATCGTCTCGGCTGTGGGCGGGAACGTTCACTACATGAAGACGAATGAATTCCAAGTGCAGGTGAATGATCCCAAAAAAAATCTACTCTGGTGGGCGCCGGACACTGCCGATGGGCGCTGATCCGAAACCGACAGACTCGGGAAAATCATCATGAACCGATCATTTCAACTCGTGTTGTGCCTCACGTTGCTCGCCGCCGGCTGCGCTGGCCAGAAAACCTCCACTGAATCGAAGCGCGCGGAGTATTTCCCACCGCCCGAATCGCAGGGCGGTTGGCGCAAGCTGGAACTACCGGATGAGATTCGTCGTTTCGGCGGAATGGACCCCGCCAAACTGGAGCATCTCAAGCAATGGCTGTTGCAGTCGGATGACCGCCCTTTCAACGCCGTCGTCATCCGACACGGCTATGTCGTGCTGGATGTTTTTCGCGATGCTAGTTCGGTGACAAACACCAAGGATGTGAAATCCTGTGCGAAAGCGATTTGCGCCACCGTGCTGGCGATTGCGTCCGAGGAAAGCCAGCAGGGCCGCACGCCGCGCAAGATGACGTTCGACGATTCGGCCTTTGAGTTCATCCCGTGGGCGCAGCCGTTGAGCGATCCACGGAAGGCGCAGATCAAAGTCAAACAACTGCTCAATCACACCTCCGGCATCACGCCCGAGGGCTACGGCATCGCGAACGTGCAGAAATGGGAATACGTCCTCGGCCACGGCGGCGACGGCAAGACGGCGAAGTTGTTTTTCGATCCCGGCACGACGCTGGAGTATTCCACCCACGGGCTTTATCACGCCGCGCTCGTGTGCGAGAACGTGACCGGCCAACCCTACGATCAATACTGCACCGAGCATCTGCTCAAGCCGCTGGGCATCGAGCGCTCGTGGTTTCAAGTCCTCCAAGGCGACGTGCAACACGGCAATCATGCCTCGCACACGAGCGGCCTGCCCGCGCGTGAGATGGCGCGCATAGCTTTCTGCATGTTGCACGACGGGCGTTGGGGCAAAGCGCAAGTCATCCCCAAATGGTTCGTCGCGCAAACCGCCGCGCCCACACACACCGTGACCGGCGTGACCAAGAAAAGTTTTGGCCGTGACGCGCGCTCTTGGTCGCACGGCTGGGAATTGCCTGCGCTCGAAGGCGGTGACAAAGGCAAGGACATCCCGCCGGACGCGCGCTACAAGCCCGGCTCCGGCGGACAGTTGATTTGCTTCATTCCGAGCCTCGATCTCGTCATCACGCGGCAGACCGGCAAGAGCGGTGAATGGGCTTACGAAGATTACGTCCGCCACGCCGCCGCCGCCGTCCTGCCGAAAGGCGCGCCATGAACTGGCCTCAAACATTGACGCCCTCAGAAAGTCTCCTGCCCCAACAACAACAAGCGGAACGCGGACAAGAGCTGCGGTTCGGCAATCCCAAACGGATTGTGTCCTCCAGCCCAGGGTTGCGAGGAACGAGCTACCCTGGGTCCGCGGTTGCATGGAATTCAACCCCAACGGGGTTGGGGCCATTCCCCGCCGATGGGCCACAACCCCGTTGGGGTTGTTGGCCTTCGCCTCGATTTCCCCTGGTAGCTCGTTCCTCGCAACCCTGGGCTTTGTGCCGGAATTTCTTTGGGATTCAGCTTTGGAATTTCCCAAATGCATTCTCTGCAACACACCGCTGCAACATTCCACCACCCATGCAAGCCCGCGCTTGCGTTTCACTGATTTGTTCCGCCCTGCTGCTTCTCACCATCGTCATCGCGCCCGCCGCTCCGGACCGGATTGATCTCGTCCCGTTCGGTCGCGTGGTCCGCTTCGAGGGCGATTCGCCGGAGAAGTTCGACGCGCGCACGTTGGAACGCGGCCCCGTCGGCTGGTCTGCATGGAAAAGCGCCGAGGGCGAATACCTGATCGGCCTCACGTGGGACGAACCGCGCGATGTGGCGGAGATCGGCCTCGAATTCCGCGAACCGTTCCCGGGCCGCGACCGGATTCGCGTTGCAGTATTTTTTCAAGAACTGGCCGAACCTGGACGTGGGCGGCTGGGCGCCGATTGATGATCCGTTTCATGGCCAGTGGAAAACCATCCCGCTCCAGACCGCGTGGCTCGGCGAGCGCGCCATGACATTGCCGTTCGCCTCATTGAACACCGAGCCGCAACGCGAGATGTGGCACGGCGAGCGGTTTCGCCGGACGTATCACATCCGTCTGCTGCTTGGCACAAACGCGCCGCCGCCCATCACCGCGATTCGCGCCTACGGACTGCAAGCGGCGGTCGAGAATGAATTTGAGCTGCGCCTGGAGCGGGGCGGCACGATTCGCCCGCCACTCGAAGTCTCCATCGTGAACGGCGAACTCTTCAACGCTTGCGGCGGGGCGGTGCGATCGCTGCGGCTGGAGTCGGCGAGCGGAAAGTTTCGCGTGCGCTACTTCCGCACGGACATTGACACGCCGACGCGGACCATCGTCACCATTCGCAGCGCGGCGGAACCGCTGAGCGGTTTCTCCTTTCTCCCGCAGGAAGTGCGGAGCCGCGGCGTGATCACGGTGCCGGCGTTGAAAGCCACGGTGAGTTGCATCGGGAGCAGCCCCGTCGGCAACGCGTCGCTCGCGCCGGGCATGTCCGTCACCGATCGCGTCGAGCGCGAGCCGCAGCAGACCTTTGCGCCTGCCCGCCGCGAAATCCCGGCGTTGAATAAGAGCGGCCAGCGCGAGCGGCCGATGTATCAGCCGCTCGGCCCGCCCGACGCGCGCCAGGAAATCGCCGTGAACTACGACGGCAGCGTCCTGTTGCACGACTCCGCGCTCAAGTCGCGGGGCGGCGCGGACTCGAAACGGTTGAACTGGCCGGCGCGGGTCTGGTATCTGCGGCTCAACACGGGCGAGCCGCCGTTCGATCAATCTGTCGAGGGCGTGGTGAAGCAGCGTTTGCTCGACGGGTACCTGCCCATCGTCATAAACACCTGGGAAACCGGCGGCGTGCGCTATGAACAAACCTGCGTGGCGACTTTCCTCGGCGGCGAGCCGTCCGAAATCAAAGGCGACGAAACCGTCGTGCTCCTCGCGCGCATCGTGATGACCAACATCACAAATGCCGCCGCGAGCGCGGTCGTGCGATGGCGGACTGAACCCGTCGAAAAACTTGAGGCTGACAACGGCCACGTTTCCGCGGTGGCTTTGTTCAGCGACAAAACCGAGTCATATCCCGCGCCGCGTTATCGCTTCTTCATCCGTGCGGATGACAGCGAAGCGAATACGAGCGAAACAACTGGCACCGCCGAGGCAACCACCGTTCTTTCGCAATGGCAGCTTGCGCCGGGGGAATCGCGCGCCGTCGAGTTCCGCGTTCCGTTCGTGACGATTGACACCGAAGCGGAACGGGGGCAAATCGCGGCGCTGGATTTTGATCGCGTGCTGGCGGCGGAATCGGCGCGCTGGCGGAAGATCATCGCGCAGCAGGCGGTCATCCAAGTGCCGGACGCGTTCCTCACCGATTTTTATCGGGCGAACCTCGCGCACATTCTCATCACGGCTGACCGCGAGCCCGAGACCGGCCGGCGCATCTTGCCGGCGGGAACATTGCTTTACGGGGTCTGTCTCAACGAATCGTGCCACCAGATTCGCGCGCTCGAAATGCGCGGCCTGCACGACGAGGCGCGGAAGTATCTCGACTCCTTCGTGGCTGAGCAGTCGAAGTTTGGGATGAACGGTCGCTACACGGACAAGACCGGCGTCCTGAGCGGCGGCGGACCTTACAACCTCGACCACGGCTTCGGGCTTTGGATGCTCACCGAGCACTATCGCTTCACGCGCGACCGGGAATGGCTGGCGAAAACCGCGCCGGCGCTGATCGCCGCGTGCGATTTCGTCACGCGCCAACGCAACCGACCGCCGGGCGCGGACCTGCTCGATGCCGCCGACGCGCGCTGGGGAATCGGCCTCATGCCGCCGGGCCACCTCGAAGATCCGCCGGAGTGGCATCGCTGGTTCGCGGTGAACGGTTACGCTTGTCGCGGCATGATGGCGACGGCGGAGTCGTTGAAGGAAATCGGCCATCCAGAGGCGGGTCGCATCGGGCGCGAAGCAAATGAATTTTTCAAAACGCTGCGCGACTCGTGTCGCGAGGCGATGGTCCGCGCGCCGGTCGTCCGCCTGCGAGACGGCACGTATGTCCCGCATCAGCCGACGCGAAGTCGTTTGCGCGGGCGCGACGTGGGCTGGGTGCGCGACGGGCTTTACGGGCCGGTGCATTTCATTGATTGCGGCATCTACGCGGACGATTCGTCCGAGGCCGGCTGGATTCTGCGCGACATGGAGGACAACGTTTTCATCGGCGCGGCGCGCGGTC
>CAZNOE010000287.1:0-7390 GCA_964574525.1 uncultured Bifidobacteriaceae bacterium | reverse complement strand
CCGTCGAGTGCAATCCCGCCACCGTCTCTCTCGATAAAGCCCGTCTCCTGCGCGAGCACGGCGTGAACCGGATTTCCATGGGCGTTCAATCGCTTGACGAAGCGTTACTCGAACGCCTTGGGCGCATTCACTCACGCACGATGGTTTTCAAATCGTTCGACATATTGCGGATGGCCGGTTTCGCCAACCTGAATCTCGACCTGATGTTCGCCATTCCCGGTCAGACGATGGCTGTCTGGCGCGAAACTCTCGCCGAAGCCTTGTCGCTAGGCAGCGAACATCTCTCCTGCTACGAGGTTATTTACGAGGAAGACACGCCGCTCTTCACCCAACTGCAAGCCGGGGAATTCGCCGTGGACGAAGATCTGGCCTGCGCCATGTACGACGAGTTGGTCGAGCAAGTCAGGGCCGCCGGTCTGCGGCAATACGAAGTAGCGAACTTCGCCCGCGGCGACTCCGCAGTCCGCAATCGGCAATCCACAATTCCGTCCTTCGCCTGCAAACACAACGTCAACTACTGGCGCGGCGGTTCGTTCTATGGCCTAGGCCCGAGCGCGACCAGTTATGTGCGCGGTGTCCGCACGAAGAACTGGTCGAACACGCAACTCTACTGCGAACAACTCAAACGAGGAAAACGCGCCACGGAAATTCGCGAGGAACTCCCGCCGCTAGCTCGCGCCGGCGAAACGGCCGCGTTCGGCCTGCGCATGGTTGCGGGCTGGCCATTCGGGGAATTTCGGCGCACAACCGGCCACGACTTGCGCGAAGAATGGGCGGCAGATATGGATTCCCTGGTGCAGCGCGGGTGGGCGTCGCGTTCGTCGGAGCGATTTCGCCTCACGAGCCAGGGACTACGCTTCGCCGACGCCGCTGCGGAAATGTTTCTGCGTTGAAAAGTTGACAGACCCAACCCTCTTGATTGCCGCTTCAGGCAGTTACTTCGCCACAATCGTCGTCTTCGTTGTGATCGCCGGCGCAGGTTCGTGACCCATCTTCTTTGCAAACACGACAGCTGTGCCGAGTAACATAACTGTGCATGTGAGGTACGGCAGTGGCGGCAAGTAATGCAGCGTGGTCGTGGCGAAAATCGGACCCAGGATGCGCGCGAGGCTGCCGGCACCTTGCGCGACGCCGAGGTTCGCGCCTTGCTCGTTCTCGTGCGTGAGGTTCGAGAGCAGGCCGAACAGCGGCGGGCGTGTGAGGCTCGTACCAATCGCCAGCAGCGCGAGTGCGAACAACATGAAGAGCCACGTCACGCCTTCAGGTTGGAAAAGAATTTTCCACGAAAGCGGCACCGTACCTTTGATGAACGGAAGCAGCGCCAGGCTGATTGCAGTAAAGACGAGGCTCAACGTGATCAGTTTCGGCTCACCCAGCTTTTTCACGAGCCGGCCAATCGCGCCGCCTTGCACCGTCGCCCCGATGATGCCGCAGTAGGCGAAGAGGTACATCACGGTGGTCGCTGACGTTCCATCATCCCGGATGTCGAGGTGAAAGTTGTCGCTGACCAGCAGAGGCAGCGTGCTCTCGAAGCAACTGAAGCAAAACGTGGCAAGGAAGAAGACGATGACGAGCAAACCAATTTTTGGCGCGCGCAACGTGTGCAGCCATTGGTCGAGGTGAGGACGTTGGGCGACGTGTTCGGAGGTGGGTTTGCGGCTTTCGGTGAGGATGAACCACGCGAGGAGAAAATTCGCGGCGCACAGAGCGGCGGCAATCCAGCCGGGGCCGGTGTAGCCGAGATATTTCAAACTGACGCCGCCAAGGATCGGTCCGAAAATGAAACCTAGTCCGAACGCCATGCCGATAAGTCCCATTTTCTTCGAGCGATGTTCCGGCGGTGTGATGTCCGCGATGTAGGCTTGCGCGACGGTGATATTGCCGCCGCAGATGCCGGCGAACATGCGCGCGGCAACGAGCAGCCAAAGGCCGGCGAGGTGATTTTCCATCCCGGAACTGATCGCGAAGAGCACGTAGGATCCCGCCGCGCCAAGCGTGCTGAACAGCAGGACCGGGCGGCGCCCGATGCGGTCGGAGAGCCGTCCCCAAATCGGAGCGAAGATGAATTGCATTGCGGAAAACGAAGCGATGATGACGCCGATGACGAATCCGTGCGCGCCGAAGTGTTTGCTGAAGAGCGGCACGAGCGGCACGACGATGCCGAAACCGATCAGGTCAATGAAGACAGTCAGGAAAATGATCAGAACGGAAGGCTTCTTCATGCACTGTAAATCAGCGCGGCAGGCTCAAGACGCGGCGGTGAACTGGAAATAACATTGGCCGAGTCTAGTTGCCGACACTTGCGAGTCAAGCGGGCGACCGCGGATGCATTGTCTTGTCTTGGCACGGCATTGTCCCGGTTGGAGACTGGGTTATGGTCCGAGCATCGCGTTGCGGACATGAATTGCCAGCGAAGTCCGGAAGCGCCAACATTGGCTCCCAAATTGCGGCACGCAGAGGATATGGGTTTGCGCCAGAACAACAATAACGGCACTTCGACGAAGACAGCTGGAACTGCCAGCGCCGCGTCGCCGCTGGCCGATTTGCGCAGGGAGCGGGACGGAGATATGTTGGGGGCGATGTCACGGAAGAAAACAACCGGCGTGAAAGATTCGCGGAAGCGCATTTTGCTGGTGGACGATCACGCGGTGGTACGGTTTGGCATCGGGCAACTCATCAACCGCCAGAGCGATCTGGTCGTTTGCGGCGAGGAAGAAGATGCCTCGCGCGCGCTGGCTGCCATCGAGGCGCTGAAGCCGGATCTCGTCATTGCCGATCTTTCGCTCAAGGACAGCAGCGGCCTCGAGTTGATGCGCAATATCAAGGCGCAATATCCCCGCCTGCCGGTCCTGGCGGTCAGCGCCCATGACGAGTCCATTTACGCGGACCTGGCTCTCCGGGCCGGCGCGCTCGGCTACTTGATGAAGGAAGAAGCGCTGGACAAAATCCCGACGGCCATTCGCCGGGTGCTTGCGGGAGATATTTATGTGAGTGATGCGCTCACCGCCAAAATGCTCCATCAGCAAGTTCGCGGTCAAACCGGCGCGCAGGAATCTCCGATCAAAGGGTTGAGCGATCGTGAATTGGAAGTCTTCCAACTCATCGGCCAATGGAAACGCACCAAGGAGATCGCCCAGGAACTTCACTTGAGCGTCAAGACCGTCGAGTATTACCGCGAGCAGATCAAGCGGAAGCTGAATCTCAAAGATGCTGGTGAACTGACCCAGCACGCCACGTCGTGGGTTCACCGCGAAGTTCCCGCCTGATACCACCGTTCGAGCCTATCTGAGAAGCCTGCCAGCCCCGGCCCCAGTCCGTGCCCGCTGATTCCTCGCAGGTGGGAAAGTGAGAACGTGGGCAGGTGAGGTTTTCCCATCATGGTTTCTCACGTTTCCACCTTTTCAACCACTCACCTTCCTGTAAAAGACCCCCGCCACATCAGATCTCTTTTTCACACATCCTTTGCTCTTCGATGAGAGGCCCCAAGGGATTCCCCGGGATGCGCTCCCGCATTTCAACCGGGCAGCCAACCGTGGCATGCCCCGATTGTGACGAGTCACCACCGGACCTAGTGTGGGCTGCGGAAAGTGCCAAGGCAGGCTTACATCCTATGAAATTGAAAACTTGTTCAAGACCTCACGCGGGCTTCGCCAGCATCACAGGCGCAATACTCGCGTTGCTTCTGGTTCAGGCCGCCCTGATCGGCGGGCTGCTCGCCTGGCACACCCGGACTGTTGTTCAGACCGCTGGCCGCGAAGCGATCACGTCGGCCATGTTCATTCTGAGTGGCAGCATTATCGCTGTCTTTCTTGCGGGCCACGGCTTCAGGCGGAAACCGTTCGTATCACCGCGGTGGCCAGTCGTCCGCCGCCGCCGCAAAGCAAGGGCAAAGGACGAATCGCAAACATGAAAAACGCAATCAAAGTGTTGGTCGTGGACGACCATCCGGTGGTGCGCAGGGGCATCAGCGCCTGCCTCGCCCGTCATCAGCAAATGCAAGTCATCGGCGAGGCGTCCGACGGTCGCGAAGCCCTCCGCCTGGCGCGCGAACTGCACCCGGACATCATGCTCATGGACATTGACATGCCGCAGATGAACGGTCTGGCCGCCACCGAGGCGCTGCGCCGCGAACTGCCCGCGATCAAGGTCTTGATCCTTTCCATGCACAGCAACACCGAACACGTGCTGCGCATCATTCAATCCGGCGCGCGGGGTTTCGTCCTGAAGGAAGCGCCCACTGCCGAATTGGTCCGCGCCATTGAAACCGTGAACGCCGGCGAGGCCTATTTCAGTTCCGATGTCGCCCGCGTGGCGCTCAACAAATATGTGCAAGGCAACGGCGCTGCGGCGAACACGGCGAACCTGACCCCCCGCGAGCGCGAAGTGCTCATCCTCATCGCCGAGGGCATGAGCAACAAGGAAATCGGCGGCCAGTTGAGCGTGAGCGTGCGCACCGTCGAGTCGCATCGCGAAAACATCATGCACAAACTCAATATTCACACCGTCGCCGGTCTGACGCGATATGCCATTACCCAAGGGCTGACCACCCTTACCCGGCGATTGACCACCTGAGCCTGCGGACCGCTTTCTCCGCAGACCGTTCCGGGTGGGGCGGGCGGAGCGCTTCGTGCGCTTCGCCCGTTTTTTTTGTGAGGTGCCTCCGCGCCGCGCTCAACCCGCGAACGTGGGCGCGAAACAATTCTTCAACGCTTCAACGAGACGGAGAACGATTCTTCCTCTCTGTCTCTCGCCCCGAAAAAGCGGCGGTGAGAGCGCCGCACGCCAGACGTTTTCGCGCAGTTCGAGGACGCCCGGCAATCGCGAAGCGTCTGGACTGCGCGTGTCTTTAGCACCGCTTTCCGACGCGGAATGACCGTCCGGCAAATCCAGTCGCGCGAATTTCTGTGAGACGGTGAGGGAGAACGTTCTGCAAACGAACTTCCGCCAGATGGCGGTCACTCCGCATTCTTTTTCCTAGCTGAACGCTTGCGAGAAATTTTGTAAACAACCTCTTTAGGCTGTTTGGAAAATTTCCGTTTCGTGGGCTTATCCTTCAAAGCAAAAACATTATCGGGCTGCGACTCAAAGCCCGGTGCATCAGCAGTGCGATAAAGACAAAAATCTTCGGCAGTTCCGTTTGTCGCTTTTTTTTGTTCAACTTCCGCTCTGCTGCTAAAGAGTTCCAAATGATTATCAACCGCAGGCGTTCTCTTCTTCGTTACGAAATCACCCATCGGCTGGCTGCCAAATCGCAACCGGTTTACAATCGCGCTAATCGCTTCTTTGCTATTATCGATCCCAATCCAATGCCGCCCCAAATTACCGGCAGCGACAAGCGTTGTTCCCGAACCAGCAAAGCCGTCCAGCACCAAGCCTCCCGGCTCGGAAGATGCGCTGATGATCTGCTCCAGCATTTCGATGTTTTTTTCTGTTGGATAGCCGGTGATTTCGATGTTCTGGTTGTGAGCGTCTTTGAAATCCAACCAGATGTCTTGGACGGGAATTCCGTCGCTGTCATCCAAATAAATTTTCCGGCGGGGATTGCCGTTGGACGACCAAAAGATTTCGCCGCGACGATCCATTTCCTCCAAGACAGTCGGCGGATACTGCCAGTGCTTGCCGGGCGGCGGCAACATTCCCCGCCAAGGTTTTCCGGTTTCACCATTCCGAACGCCAGGCGCATGCACCGGGACTTTCTTAAATCTGCGACCTGTGGACGCTTCGACGTAAGTGTATTCTTTCTTTCCCTTGTCCTCAGACCAAGCGATGACGGGGCGATTCCAGACGTAGGTGTCGGTCTTTGAGTAAAACAAGATGTAATCGGAAATGTTCCCGTAAGTGCGTCGCGTGTAGTTCTTGGTGTTGCACTTCTTTCGAGTGATAAAATTTCGGAAGTTTTCCGCTCCGAATACTTCGTCCATGACGATCTTCATTGGGAACGCCATGTTTTCATCGAGATGGACGTAGATTGAGCCACGATCTGAAAGCAACTCCCGAAGCAAAATCAGTCTCTCTCTCAGGGACTCAACAAAGGCCGCTCCAGAAACCAAATCGTGATAAGCCACTTTTTGTTGCCGCGATTCGAAGACGCTATTTGTCGAATACGGCGGGTCAATATAGACGAGTGACACTTGACCGCGAATAGTCGGGTCATCCAAAAGCGATCCGAGGATTGGAAAATTATCACCGAAATACAGCCTGTTCGTCCAGCCGTGCGAACGCTTTGGCGGTTGCGCGACTGTCACCTTTGCTCGTGGGCAGCTTGCAATGATTTCGGAAGCGCTCCGCTTTCCCTTGTAACTCAAATGCAATTCGCCGCCTGCCGGCTCGTCATGTTGACTTTGCCCTGGGCCGTTGGTTTTTGCTTTTGGAATGCCAGTCGCCATAAGAATTCTTTCAGCTTCGCAACCAGTCCAGCGTCAACCGCTCCGGTATCATTCGCAACGTCAGAACCACAATCTTTCCCTTCTGGCTTTGCTCAAGTCGTGCATAGTCGTTCCACATTGAGCCAAGCAAGAGCCCCGGACCATCATTCAAGAAAATCAACTTGGTCCGAAGCTTGTTGAGCTTCGTATACATGAAAAGCTCCTGAGCGCAGTTGAAGTAGCCGCCGGTGCGGTCATCTTCTTGAGCGCCTCCACGGTCGGAATCGTATCGCGCTAAACCTATGGCGAGAATCGAAGTTTTATCCTCATCGAAGATGACGAAATCCACGGGACGCGAGAGATTCGAGTAGCCGGTGAAAATATCGTGAAGCAAAATATCTTTCCCCGCGCCCTCCGGCCCTTTCACCGTCAAGGAAGGAAACCGCTCGCGTAACGTTTTGAAAAGCTTTGCAGTAAGATCATAACCCTTTTTGCCGCGATCTTTGTATTCCCAAAGAATTGCGCAAAGTGCTTCGTCTGGGATCGGGCGTGTTTTGTATGCTTTTTGAACTTCGTGAATCGGTCGGAATTCTTTGCCGAAATACTCAATGATGTTTTCGCAGGAAGTTTTCTTTTTCAGCATCTCGACGGGCGTATTCGGGCTGACGTATTTGCGAAACACTCGCGCCAGTTGGATTCGCATCCAGCCTTCAGACACTTCGCAAATCTGTTGGAACAGAGCCGCAGAAGATTCCGATGATGGAACGAGTTGACCGAACAAAACGAGAACCGGCTTATACAATTCGCAAGCCTGCGGCAGAATGTCTGGGTAGAATTCACCCGTGGCGAGTGTAATCCAATTATGCGCATCTTTTTTGTAGTCGCCAAAGTTTGTTCGGATTGTTTTATTTTTTTGATTCAAGCGCATCGAGTTTCGCAGCTTTGTCTGACCGGGACGAGAGCGTTTTGAAAATTATTCTCCCCGAAAATCTGGTCGAGCATGACCTTGACGTAGTGGGAGGCGT
>CAZNOE010000286.1:1275-7432 GCA_964574525.1 uncultured Bifidobacteriaceae bacterium | reverse complement strand
GCATAGACGACGCCCCTCACCCTGTCCCTCTCCCTATCGGATGGGGAGAGGGTGTCCGAAGGACGGGTGAGGGGTCCACCAACAGCCTTCGCGAGCTTGCGCGTGTAATAACCCGTCCCTGCACCAATGTCCGCGACTGCATCGCCGGGTTTGAGTTTGAGCGCGGGCACAACTAGATCCGTGCGCTCCTCCTGCTCACGTTCGGGCCGTTCGAGCCAGTCAGCGGCTTGGTGACCCATCACGTGCGCAATCTCGCGGCCCATGTAAAACTTCCCGATCCCGTTCGGGTCGTGCTCGGCGCGTGTTTCGTAACGCGACGCGGGCGTGGAAGAATTCGTCTCGGCGGAATGGGCGAGGAACGCGGCGAGGCTGATTCCGCAAAGCAACGAGAAGGTGACGTGGCGTTTGACCGCAGGTAACGACTGGCTCAGCATAGGGGAATTGAATCTCACACCCGATTCACGCGAATGAGTTGGCCGGACAGCGAGGTGATTCCTGCAATCGCCTTGTGAATCCGCTCCGCCTGCCCGTTAAAATCCGGATCGAATTTGCAGACGACGATGCCACCGTGATTTGAATCCTCGCGGTGCAGACGCATGAAATGACGGCGATTCAACGTCAGCACCGCTCGATTCTCGCTGGTCGCGAATACCAGCACCTCTTTGTCCGGCCAGGCACGATCAGCCTTGCCAGCTTCCTGAACGGTCAGCGCATCGTGGCCAAGCGCGCGTAACCGCTCGACTACCGGCAGCGGGAAATTCTCATTGGAATAGAACCTCGCCATCAGTCGGCTTCGTTCTCCTCGATCTGGCGCGTGATTTCGTCGCCGTGAGATCGGACGTAACCCCAGGCGTTGGCCAGGTCTTCCGCACGCAACGTGGGATAAGCTCGCAGCAATTCAGCCTCGGACGTGCCCAAGCGGCGGGCCTGCTCCAGCACCCAAACCGGAATGCGTGTGCGCACGATGCACGGTTCGCCCCCGCACACGCCCGGGCGGTTTTCAATACCGGGAAAAGCGTCGCCCAAATCACGCGCGGCCCATTGCAACAACTGGGCTTTCTCAGCGCGGCTCATCTTGGCCAGCAGCTCTTCGGCGCTTTCGAGAACGCTCATAACACGCTTTGACTTTAGGCGTAGGAACACTCGCCCGCAAGCACTCAAGACCTGACACTTCAACGGGATCCAGTGAACAAAACCAAATCCGCAATCTTGTCCGGCAGTTCGTCGAGCATCGCGTCGGCGCGGTTGGCGAGGATGATCACGGTGAATTTCTTTTCAGGAAAGCGCGCGATGCGCGTGCGGAAGCCAATCGTTTCGCCGCTGTGAAAGATTTCCTTCAGCCCGCGGTGTTCGCCGACAAACCAACCGAAGCCGTAGCTGCGTCCGGGCTTGTCGGTGGGGGTCGCGGGAGAAAAAGCCACGCGCAGCATCGGTTCGCTGACGAGTTTCCGGCCATACAGAGCGGCGTCCCATTTGGCGAGGTCCACCACGGACGAATAAATCCCTCCGTCGCCGAGTACGGAACTCGTGAGGCTCTGGTCGGTGCGCTCGAATGTGCTACCCCTCGCCCCAGCCCTCTCCCCGTCCGATGGGGAGGGGGAGTTGCTTTTTGGGGTGTGGCCGAACGCGCGATTCGGTACAACGCCAAGGCCCTGTTCGTAGGCCAGCGTATTCGCCATCTTCAGCGGTTCGAAAATGTTTTCCTTGAGGAAGTGCGCGAACGTTTCACCGGAACGAACTTCGACGATGCGTGCCAACAACGCGAAGCCCGAATTGCTGTAGCGAAACTGGGAGCCAGGCGGAAAATAAGTGGTGCGTTTGGGA
This sequence comes from uncultured Bifidobacteriaceae bacterium, assembly GCA_964574525.1. Taxonomy (GTDB): domain Bacteria; phylum Verrucomicrobiota; class Verrucomicrobiia; order Limisphaerales; family JADLHS01; genus WYBW01. The sequence continues at coordinate 5,608 of CAZNOE010000286.1, read as the reverse complement.
GTTTCCGGCGGACGGTTGGCGCGCTGCTGTAGTTCGCGTTTCAACCGTTCCTCATTTTCCGCCGCGTTCTCGGTCCACGCCACCCGGTGAACTCCGGCATGCGGTGAGTCGCTTGTATTCTCCATCAAAATCCGCAGCACGTCTTGATCGAGAACGGGGATTGTCGTGCCGGGCGGAATCAAGTCCTCGTAATCCAGCAATCCCGACGTATGTGTGAGCAGGTGGCGCACGGTGATTTGCTTTCCATAGTCAGGAAACTCCGGAAAAAAATCCGTGAGCCGCGCGTCCAGCGACAGCTTGCCACGCTCAACGAGAATCAACACGGCCATCGCCGTGAATTGTTTCGTGACGGACGCGAGCCGGAAATTCGTGTTGGTTGTGCAGGGCGTTTTCTTTTCGAGATCGGCGAGGCCAAAGCCTTTGGCGAAAACCGGTTTGCCGTTATGGATCACCATCACGCTCGCACCGGGAGCATTGGGGTGGCTGAAGTCGCGGAAGAGAGATTCGATCTGTGCGGACGTTTTCGCGTCCAGCGCGAGGGCCGACTTTGCCAAAGCTGTCATTGCCAGTATTGCCAAAAATGTTTTTGCCGATGTCATGGAGCGCTACTTTGCCAGCGTCAACCCCACCACGCCCGCGACTGCAATCGCACCGCCGGCCAGTGACTTCGCGGTGATTCTCTCGTTTTCCAGCACGCGCGCAAATGGAATCACAACCAGCGGCGTCAGCGCGATGATCGCCAGCACGATGCCAGTCGGCGTGGTTTCGAGTGCCCACTGCATGGCGCTGACGCCGAGCGTCTGGCCAGCCAGGCTGTTGATGAGCACCCACGGCCAGACGCCGCGCCATTTTTTCTTCGACACTTCTACGACCATTTCATGCGGCGCGTGCGCCTGGATGCGCAAAATCCGGCGTTTCACGACCAGCAGACAGATTGCGCCGATGAACAATCCGCCCACGATGCGTTGAAACGCCGCGTTCGCTCCGTCAATCGGCTGGCTGGCCTCGTGAGCGGTGGCGTAAGCCTTCCGGCTTAACACAGCGCCCAGCGCGCCGCCCAGCGCCGCAATCATGGAGAACGCCACGCCCGTCGCCAGGTCACGCCGCGTCAGTCGCAAGTGTTCGCCCGGCGTCAGCGCCAGCCCGACACCCGCGAGGATCGTGAGGCCGCAGAGGATTTGCCACAACGTCAACGTCGTGCCGAGCCAGCCCCATTCGATCAGCGCGCCAAACGGAGCGGTCAGACATTGAATCAACAGCAACGACAACCGCGAACCGAGCCGGGGTAATGCTTGAAACAACGCCACGTCGCCGACGCCGATGCCGAGAATTCCACTAAGGAGAAAGAGCGGGAACGCATCGCCGGCCAATCCGTTTCCGAAACCGTACGACCAGATGCCCAGCAGGATCGTGGCGCACGTCAGACGCCAGAAGTTCGCTTCCGTTCCGCCGATGAGTTTGGCCGACCGATGGCCGCACACAACGGAGATCGAAAACAAAATGGTCGTCAGGAACGCCGCGAACACGGCGGCGAACTTAGTGAGTGGAGGGACGAGAGTCGAGGGTCGAGGGCTGAACGCGATTCTGTCGAGTCACGAATCAGCCCGCTTTTCCGGCAGCCGCGAAATGCCCGGCTGCTTCGTCCGCGCCCAGTGTCCGGTCGAAAACTGATACGTGACAGATCTTGCCCTCGAAATTCGCGAGATTGTCACTGCGCCCGCCGACATAGATTTGCGGCGCGCTGGCCGTCACAGGCACGACGGCGGCGGCGGTAAATTCAATTTTTCCGTTCAGGAAGACCCGCGCATTTTCTCCGTCGCGCACGAGGACGAGATGGCACCACCCGCCTTCAGCCAGATCGGTCTTGCCCGCGAGCAACTCCTGGCGCGACTTGGCATTCATGAAAAAAAGTCGTTGGGGCGTCGCGCTGGTGCCGCCAATGCCGAGGTGATCGCCCGCCGCGTCGCCCACGCCGCGTGAGAACACATAGCTGGTCAGAGTTTTCTCATCGAAGAGCCGCCGGTTGCAAAACCAGAACGCGACCGAATACGTTTGTCCGAGCGTCGGCAAGTGCGCCGTCAGCCGTTGGTCGAAAAAGTAAGGTGCTCGGTCCGCCGCGCCGAAGCCGGGGAACTGCGCCCGCCTCGGGCCGGCGAGAGAGAATAAAATCTTCGCTTCGTAGAGAGCATGATTGGCGTGGTCGGAAGCGTCGTAAGCGCGCGGGCCGCTGAGTTCGTTCATCGGCCAATACGCGACCGGGTCCGAGGCCAGTACCGCGCGCGCATAGGCAGAGACGGGCCTCGGCCTTGCCGGAGTGGCGGCGGCGGCGCCGCCGATTTGCCCCAACAATCCCAACGCCGCGGTGATCACTTTTGGCGCCGCGTCGGATGCCAGATAACTGGATCGCGCCCGCCACGTCGAATAGCCACCGAGCAGATGATGTTCCGGCGGCGCCAGGTAACCGTTGTAGCCATTGGCGAGGTCTATGACGCAGGCTGGCCTGAGTGGACTGGATCGTTTGATTTGCAACCCGGTGACGGCATAGGCCTCGACCGGCAGAGCGACAATGCCCAGTCCGCCGATGCGCAGCGCCTGCAATTTCAACTGGACTTGCCGCGGATATCGGCTGAGCAACACTGTCTCCCGCGCGTAGATCTCCCGCAAACCTTGCAGCGGCCGGCCCCGTGCCTTTTCCAGGATTCGGCGGGCGACGGTTACTTCGGATTCACTCGGCAACCGGACGCCGAGTTTGAGGCTGCGTTCATTCGCGGCGAGTGGAACCCAATCGTGATACTCGATTTTCTGGTAGGCATCCAACGCCGCGCGCGCCAGGCTTTCCGCCACGGACTCGCGGGTGCGTTCTTGTTTCGGTCTGCTGTAATCAAAGCAATGCGCGTCGCCCTGCGCGCCGTTGGACATCATGGCGACGAACGCGGGCCGCGTTCCTTCGGCGCCGATCAATTTCGCAAACTTGTCCGCGAACCGGCCAAAATAGTCGGCGGAGAGATACGGCGCGTCCTGCGCGTAATGCATCGTGTAGTTCGCGAGCAGCGCGATCGGCCGGCCTTCGGGCGACTGGACCGAAAGCAGCGTGAGCCCCGGATCGCTCGGTCCGGCTGGCTCAATGCAGTTGGGGTTCTGATAACCCGGATGCATCACGATGCGGTTCGTCTGCTGGCCGAACGGATTGGCGGCTGGTTTGCGCACGATCCACAACCGGCAGAAGGTTTGCGTCGTGTCTTGCGTGACCACCCAGCCGGCGCGGGCCGGAGCGAGGTTTAGGTGGGCCTGTTCGATGCCCGCCGCGATTCGCTCAACGAGAAATCGGCTGTAGTGCTCGTCCGGTTCGCTTTGAAAAATCGGCGTGACCGTCGGCGCCGCGTGGGTGTGCGTCGCCGCGATGAGCATGCAATTGACGGGGATACCCGTGGCGCGTTGCGCGCGAGCCTTGGCTTCCTCAATCAGTTCCCGGGAGATCAGCAAGCTGTCGCAAATCGCGATGGCAATCCGGGACTGGCCATCGTCCAGCACGAGGCAACGGGCGCGCAGCGGGTCGAACGCCCGCGTAGCCGAACGGTCCTGCATCATGCCATTCACGGAAATGGGAAATTTCTTTGGCGTGATGTCAATGGCGTGCGCGCCGGCGCGAAAAATTTTCGGCGGCTCCACGCGGGAGGTCTTGCACCCGAGCAACACCGACGGCACGCACAACGCGCCGCCAGCCAGTGCCGTGCGCCGCAGCAGCGTGCGCCGGGAAATCTTTGGGCCAGGTTTGTTCACGCGGGCTAAAAGCTAGAGGTGTTGGGTTGTCCCCGCAAACGCTGAATTCGTCTTTTGCCGGTGCTCAATGCCGCTTCGACACCGGCGCCGGCGCTACGAGGCCATATCCACCGCGCGCCACAGATACCACGCGGCAGTGGTGCGATGGGGCCGCCACTTCTCTCCGTGTTCCAATAGATCACGCGGCGCTGGCAATTCGCTCAGGCCGTAGGCAAGGGCGAAGCCTTTGCGGACGCCGTAATCGGTCACGGGCAAAACGTCGGGCCGCCCCAGCGTGAACATCAGCAGCATCTCGACGGTCCACGGTCCGACGCCGCGAACAACGGTGAGCCGCGCGATAATTTCCGCATCATCCATTTTCGCGATCGCGCGAGCTGTGGGCACGACGCCCTCAATGGTCTTGGCCGCGATGTCTTTGATGGACGCGGCTTTTGCGCGCGACAATCCGGCGCCCCGCAAGTGCTCGTCAGGCGTCGAGAGCAAATCTTCGGGCTGCGGGAAACGGCGGTGCGGGTAGAGCGCAACGACGCGGCGAAGGATGGTGGCCGCCGCG
>CAZNOE010000286.1:0-1175 GCA_964574525.1 uncultured Bifidobacteriaceae bacterium | reverse complement strand
CTTCTGCAGGCTGAACTTCATTTCCTGCACGACGATATCTTTTTGGTCCGGAAACCTGACTCTCAGGGTCAGATTGACCACGGCAGTTTCCTTGTCGGCTGACAGCACGACAGTAGGATCGAGCAGTTCGATTTTCAGCCAGCGGAAGTTCTGGCGCGCGAGCAGAGCGGTCTGCGTGATTTCGTCGCGGCCGGCGAGTTCATGATGTTGGTTGGGCAGGTCAATCGTGACTTCGACTTTTGCGCCGAAACAATTGGCCAGGCTCTTGACCCGCAATCCTTGCCTGACCAAACCTTCGCCCGTGGAAAAGGACGCCAGGCTGGCGACTTCGGCGATACGTTTGCGGACCTGCTTTTCCGGGTTGGGAAACAGAATCGTCCACAACCAGATTCCCAATGCGAGCAGAGCCCCCAGGAGAAGCACGCGAACAAAGATCTTCATAGTAGTACTCTGCCGACAATGTGATTGCGCAACGGGACGCCATGTTCGTGGTCATCAATGGGCATGGCCCGGTTGTCACCTACGACAAAATACTCGTCGGGGCCGAGTTTACGCGGCTGCATTTCCCAACGGCAGCGGGATTTTCTGTAAGGTTCTTCAATAGCTTTGCCGTCCACCACCAGGTTTCCGCGGACAAATTCAATCGTTTCGCCCGGCAGGCCGACGATGCGTTTCATATACATCACGCTCGGCCGGGTCAGGCGGTCAAAGTTCAACCGAAAGCGCACGAGGTCATGGACGAATTCGGGGTAATTGTATTCTGTGCCCGACAGCCGGATGGCGACGATATCGCCGCGGCGTGGTTCGTTGCGGATGTAAGCGAGCCGATTGACCAGATTGATCCGTCCGGTGGAATAAGTGGGCAACATGCTGGGGCCTTCAATGCGAATGACCAGTAACAGAAAGCCAAAAACGATGTAGCACGTCACCACGAGGATGGTAATCCGGACAAGGGTCCATTTGGGTCTGCGGCCGATAAGGATCGTCCGCAGCCACGAGGGCGGGCCAGGCTTGTTCGCTTCGCTTTGCATTGCCGCGCAGCGTAATAACACTGCCGCGCGCGAAAAGTCTCGGCAGAGTTGCCGTCGTGCGCAAGTGCAGACTGGCCGGGGCAAAAATATTCTTGTCGGCTTTGGCTCGCCAGCGTAGGAACGGGGCGATGAACAAACGAATTC
>CAZNOE010000285.1:1254-7444 GCA_964574525.1 uncultured Bifidobacteriaceae bacterium | reverse complement strand
GTGCTTCGAGTCGTGCTCGTCCTTCTGCATGTAACCGCTTTCCTGCCGCTTGAAGTTCACTTCGTTCTTCTTCAGGTAGGCCTTGAACACGTCGTCCGCGCTCATGCCGAGCACCTGGGAAATGCTGATCAGGAAATGAAACAAATCCACGACTTCCACCCGCGCGTTTTGTTGGTCGAATTTCTGGTATTTGGCCCACCATTTCCAGGGAACACTGTCGGTCAGCTCAGCGATTTCCTGCGTCATCGCGCGGCAATAATTGAGAATCCACCTGGTCTTCTCCTCGTCGGTCATGGCGTCGGTATTGACGCCGATGCGCTTGTTCAAGGCGTCCTGCATGCGCCACAGTTCGCGGAGTTGATCGGACTTGTCCATGCGCCAAGCATCGGGTGAAGCGGAGTGGAATCAAGCTTGAAAAAGTATTCAGTGTTCAGTGTTCAGTATTCAGTTTCAGCGGCTCTGGAGGCACGCCGGGACGCCTGGGAACGCAGTCGGGTTCGTTTTGCGAACATTGTCTTGCGGCGACTGAACACTGAACACCGAATACTGAACACTGGTTCGCCCGCCCCCCCAACTTGGCTCTTGGAACTTGAAACTTGAAACCCTATAACACTGCCATGCCGAATTTATTGGCCAACGGCGGCCCGATGCTGTGGGTGATCCTGCTGGCGGCGGCGGTGGGCACCGTGGTGTTCATCGAGCGCTACTTGCACTACCACCGCGCCCAGATCAACTCGACGGAATTCCTCAACGGTGTCCGCACCGTGCTCAAGCGCGACAACGTGGTCGAGGCGCTGTCCATTTGCGACGCCACGCCGGGCCCGGTGGCGCGCCTGGTCAAGACTGCGATCCTCAACCGCGACAATGGACGCGAGCGCGTGCGGGAAGCGATCGAGGACGCAGGACTCACGGAAGTGCCGCGTCTGGAGGAGAAGTTAAGCTTGCTCGCGACCATTGCCCAACTCGCGCCGTTGCTCGGTTTGCTCGGCACGTTGCTGGGTTTCATTCAAGTATTCATGAAGCTCCAGGAGGCCGGCCTTTACGCGCACATCAGCGGCGAACATTCGCTGGCGGAGGGCATCTGGACGGCGCTCATCTGCGCGGCGGCGGGACTGGCGGTCGCGATTCCGGCGCACGCGGGCTACAACTACCTTGTCAACCGCGTCAATTCCATCGTGCTCGACATGGAGCGCGCCGGCACCGAGATCGTCAACATCGTCACCGAAACCGGCGGAGCCAAGCCCGCATGAGATTTCCCCGCACCGCGCGCATGTTGCGCAGCCAGCTTGATGTGACGCCATTCGCCTCGGTGTTTTTTCTGCTCGTGATTTTCGTGATGCTCGGCTCCTTGGTCTATACGCCGGGTGTGCGGATTCAGTTGCCCATCGCCGACGATTTGCCCGGCACGGACAAACCGACCATCACCGTGGCGGTGGACGCGAGTGGGCGATTGTATTACGAGAATCAGAGGATTGAAGAGCGCGAACTGACCAACCGGTTGCATCAGGCCGTGGCGCGTTCGTCCGAACCGTTGACGCTCGTCATCCAGGCGGACAAGGACGTAACGCAGGAAAATCTCATCCGCCTGAGTCTCCTCGCGCGCGATGCCGGGATCACAAATGGGCTGCTCGCCACGTTGCCCCGCCTCATCGCCGCGCCGAACGGTCGCCCGTCCACCCGGCCATGAACGCCGCTCCGAATGGGCCGCGCTCCCGTGTGGAGACGAATCTTCCGAGCCAGGAATGCTGGCCGCGTCATCGCTGGTGGTTGCTCATCGCGCTGGTGTTCGCGGCGCACGTGGGCCTGATTTTTGCGCTCGGTGACCGCCATCCCATCGTTCCGCGGCAGCCTGGGCCCAAACCGGAGTTGCGGCTGGCAGTTGGATCGAGCGAACTGCTGGCGCTCCACGACCCAACGTTGTTCGCGCTGCCGCATCCCGAGGGATTTTCCGCCGCGGCGTGGCGGCAAATTTCCAAGATTGAATTTCCCCCATTCAGGTGGACCGAACCGCCGCGTTGGCTGCCTTTGCCGGTCGAGCAACTCGGCGACACGTTGCGCCGTTTCGTGCAGACCAATACTTTCGCGCGGGTCGAATTCGAAGCGTTGCCCGCGCCGCAATTGGCGTTGCCAGAGGCGCGGCTGGAGATGCGTCCGGTCGGGCAGTCAGCGTTGCGCGTGACAGGCGAGCTCACGGAGCGCCGGTTACTGAATCCGCTCGAACTACCGTCGTGGCCAGGCACGGACTTGCTGACCAACAGTGTCGTGCAGGTGCTGGTGGATGCCGCCGGCAATGTCTTGTCTCATAAACTGCTGCGATCAGACAGTGGCGCAAAAGATCGCGACCAGCAGGAAGCCGATCAACGCGCGCTGGAGTTGGCCAAAGCCGCGCGGTTCAGCCCGCTTCCGCCATCGGGAAATGCGGCAACAAGTCCGCTGGGCCGATTAAGCCGCGGCGCGATGATTTTCGAATGGCACACCGTCCCGCGGCCAGCGACCAATGCGCCCGCGGCCAATCCTTAGCATGACGATTCCCGCGCTCATCCTGGCTTACGTGGTCGTGTTACTGGCGGCGTTGAGCGGCGTGGGAATTTATTCCGAGATGCGCCGGCGGCGTTTTCACTTCGGCCCGAGCGAAGACCGCATCTTCCGCTGCCCGGACTGTGGCTATGTTTACACCGACGACCGGGACGTGGACCGCTCGCGTTGTTCGCAGTGCGGGAAGCTGAATGAAGCGATTGAGTTTTAGCGGGCAACGGCCAGTCGAGGAAACGAAATTCCTGATTCCGAGTGACGGCGGCGATCAGAGTTTGCCGTCCGCGTAAGCCTGATAGCGTTCCGCCACGCGGCCGGACTTCACGTCGCCCTTGTGGACGAGCACGCCGCAACGCGTGGTGATGGTCTCGCCCTTCTTCAGAGTAAACGGCTTTCCGCTCTTGGCGTCCACGCGGCGCGGGCCGATGCAGCCGTAATCGCGCGTGAGCCAGGCGTGCGGGTGTTGGTTGGACGGATGACTTAACATCGCCAGTCCTTCCGGTTCGCTGCTTCCGGCCCGGGAAAAATCCACCCACGTTGCGACTTTCATGTTTGTGTTGGTCTGGCCGGTCTGGCCTTCGGAATTGACGAGCACCCCGCCCCCTTTGACCGCAAAGTCGTCATTGAGACGAATGAACGGCCACGCGTAATGCACCGCATCGCTGCGGAACGTCACGTCGCCGAATCTGGCGTTCAGCGTGAAATTCATATCGAGAAAATACTCTCCATCGCCTAGCGCCACGACGCGAATGCTCCGCCATTCGTCAAGCACGCGGATTTTGCCATTGTTCATTTCCCAAAACAGGTTCGAGTCAAAGTATGCGCTGCCTTTGCCACGGTGCTCGTCATGCAAAAGCCACTGACGAATGTGATCGCGGAACGGCGGCTTCGGACTCTTTTTGTCGCCGGTGCCCGAGTAGAATGCGTTGTAGAAAGAAGCCTGACGGTTTGTCCCCAGTTGCACCGTGTCGGCGAACCAAAACGAGCGGTGGTGCGGATAAGGCTCGATCTGCTCCACCGTCATGGACTTCCCGGACGGACTGCGCACGGGATAAAAATGCGGGAGATCAACGTCCTTGCCGTAGCAATAAACCAGCGCTTCCTTGCCACCGATCAGAATCTGCATCTGCCCTTTGGCATCGTCGCGCTTGAACTCGATGGCGGCAGGTTCGGCGCAATGGGCGACCACCGCCGTAGCGAAAACCAGGGCTACTATCAGGCGCGCGAGGTCGTGCGCGTCAGTCCTCTGCGCGCCGCCTTTATCACGCCGCAGACCGGCGCGCACGGAGGGACGCGCCCTACCTCGTGGTTCTTGGTAAGTCTTGCTGGGCTTCATTCGATCTTTTCGCCTCAAATCTTCTCCGGCGCCACCCAAGGCTTGCGCCGCTCGCGGTCGAGGAATCTGTTCGCGTCCTTGTCGCCGACGAACTCTTCCTTCACGGGATCCCAACGCAGCTTGCGGCCCGTCCAGCGCGCGATGTTGCAGAGATGACACACGGTCGCCGAGCGGTGGCCGGTTTCGACATCGGCGATGGGCTTGGCGCGGGACTTGATGCAGTCGAGCCAGTTTTTCTGGTGATTGTCGTTGAAGCTGGCCGGGCGCTTGCGCAGCGCATCAATCGCCAGTTCGTCGGGATCGGATTCGCACTTGCCGCGGGCAATCGCCACGCGACCTTTCTCGCCATAGAAAACCGCCCCGCCCATCGTCGCCTCGGCGCCCGGCTCCACCAGCACGCCGTTCGCGTAACGGAAGGACACCTTCGGCTCGGAGCAGATCTTGTCGCCGCGCTCCTTTGGCTCGGACTTCGTGTAGGTCGGCGGATCGAACTTGCTGCCTTCAGTCCAGATTTCGACCGGCCCCGTTTCATCCATGCCGAGGGCGCATTGGATTTGATCAAAACCATGCGCGCCCCAACCCGTCATCTCGCCTCCGCTGTACGGACGGAACGAAAGCCAGCCCGGATTCGCGCGCGGCATGTAGATGTCCTGATTGAACGGCACTTTGGGATTCGGTCCGCACCACATTTCCCAATCCAGTTCGTCCGGCACCGGCTGCGCGGGCAGAGCGCATTCCCAAGGGCTGGGATAATTGTAGCAAACCACCTTCGTGACTTTGCCGAGGCCGCCTTTGCGGATGAGTTCGCAGCCGGCGTAATTCTGCCACTGTGAACGTTGCTGGCTGCCGACTTGGAAGATGCGATTGTATTTGCGTGCCGCCTGCACCATCAACCGCCCCTCGCGGATCGTAAGCGTCATCGGCTTCTCCGCGTAAACGTCTTTGCCCGCCTGGCAGGCTGCCACGCAAATAAACAACCGCCAGTGCTCCGGCGTGGCAGTGACGATGGCGTCCACGTCGTTGCGTTCCAGCAACCGGCGATAATCCTGGAACCCCACCGCGTCGTGCTTTGCCGCCGACTCGCGCGCCCGCTTCAGGTTCACGTCCGCCACGGCCACGTAGCGCATCTCGGGCAACTTCAGCAGGCCCTGCAACAACCCGCCCGCCTGCCGGCCAATGCCGATGAAGCCGATGCCGATGCGGTCGTTCGCGCCGGGCCGGCCCGCCGCGGCCAGCACGCCGCTGGGGAGGATTTGCGGCAGCGCCGCACCCGCGATGAGAATGCTGCTGCGTTGGAGAAAAGTTCTGCGTGAAAGTCCGGAAGCCCCGGTGGCGGTTACCCTGGTCGTTTTCATATCAGTGATTGTTTGCCCAAAAAGAACCCGAAGTTCGACGCCATTGTGCGCCGGCAAATTCAGGCAGCAAGGAAAAAGGGGAAAAGGAACTGAAAAAGCAGAAAGCAGAAAGTTGAAAGCTGAAATCAACTCCTTCGGGCTTTTTCTATTTTCTGCTTTCTACTTTCTGCTTTGCCCCCTAAATTTCGCCTATGAACGGCGGAAAGGATTTCCCGGTTTGCTTGGCCGATAACCAGTATCAAGGAATACTTTCCTTCTACATGTATAGGACTCACATATGCCATCACGCACCCAACTGCTTCTCGCAGCGTTCTGTATCGGCACCCTTCTTCCGCTGTCCGCACAGCCCGCGGGCTCAATCCGTGGTCTAGTGGTGGACGAAAACGGTAAAGCTTTGGCGGGCGTCAGATGGCGGATTTGCGCAACCGAGGAGCTAAGAGGCGGTAAGTGGACATTTGTGCGTCGGAGCGGGCTTCCTCCTTCCAGCACTACGGATGATGAGGGTCATTTCGTCGTCACATTTCGCGAACCTCTGCGATATGATCTCCAGTTTCAAAAGTCCGGTTTTGCACCGGCGTTCCTTTATGAGGTTGGTACCAATTCCTCGGAACTTAAAGTCACATTGAGGCTCGGACAGATTCTGCATGGTACCGTGACGCGTCGGGTTGATGGGAATCGAAAACCTATGGCAAACCAAAAGGTTGAGTTGCGGTTGCCTTGTCGAGACTTCTGGTACCAAGACCATGCGACTACGGATCAGGATGGAAAGTTTGAGTTTCGGGTTTGCACTCCCCCGTCTGAGCCACGCACTCGGATTGGGAATATCCTGGCCGGGAGTGGGGAACCGCCACGATCGAAATGGCAAGTGGTTGTTGCGGGCAAAGCCGTTCAAGTTGACGTAACTGACGACGAAGCTATTAAGCCTGCGGATTTTGAGATTCAGGCAGAGCAGAAGTAGCATGGGCTC
>CAZNOE010000285.1:0-1154 GCA_964574525.1 uncultured Bifidobacteriaceae bacterium | reverse complement strand
TGGCCGGGCTGGGATGGAGGATTTTCCCGAGCTTCACACCCTCGCCCCGTGGAATAGCACGCTCGGAGCCAGAGTTGAGTCTCACGCGGCTTATTCCACGGGCCGAGTCCGCAAACAACAACCGTGCCCGCCGCTGTTGTTACCTGCCGGTTCACCCTCGGCTTGGATCTCGGCGACGGTTACAACCATTCTCGCCTTGATCCTTTGTATCGAATACAGGCTTTGTAACGTGGTCGCGCGGCAAGTTCAGGACCTCTTTACCCGGAATTTTTCTTCCTATGCCAACGGGCATCTGTTAGGAAAACACCTTGTGCGCAGGTTTTATCTAGTGGGCTTCGGCCTGTGGGTGTGTGCGTGGCTCGCAGGGGCGGTCCGCGCGGATACGTTCCAGCTCCTGGATGGTTCGACTGTCACCGGCGAAATCATTCCCCCGGCGGCGGCTGACGGGTTTAACGTCAAAACCGCGAGCAAATACCAGCGCGTGGCGTGGACGAATTTGTCCCAGACCACGTTGCAGGAACTGGCCAGGAATCCAAAACTCGAGCAGTACGCCGCGCCGCTCGTTGAGATTTCCGAGGAAGACAAAATCAAAAAGACCGAGCCTCCCGTCATCAAACCACCGCCGCGGCTGGAGCGGCCGGCGAAAGGTTCATTGTTCGGCGCGTTGTTCGGGTCTTCGATTGGTCTGGTCGCGCTGCTGTTGTTATATGCTGCGAACATTTACGCCGGTTACGAGATTGCCACCGTCCGCGCGTTTCCCCCGGTCATGGTGTGCGGTATCGCTGCGATAGCGCCGGTCATCGGCCCGATCATATTTTTCTGCGTGCCCACGCGGGTGAAAAGTGCAGCGGACGAGCACGTCGAGGAAGCACCTGCGGCTGCCGAAGCCGAACCCGCTGGTCACGCCTCGATGGCGGACGCTCCGCCCGGGGCGGCGCCCAGCACCCTGCACATTGCGCATCAGGAGCCCGAGGCCAAGCCCGCGCTGCCGCAAACGCAAGTGTTCAAGCGCGGTCAGTTCACATTCAATCGTCGGTTCATTGAAACCAAATTCTCCGGCTTTTTCGGAATCGTCCGGCGGGAGGCAGAAAAGGACCTGGAGCTGGTCATCAAATCGGCGCGGGGTGAGTTTGTGGCCAGCCGCATCTCGCGCA
>CAZNOE010000284.1:0-7483 GCA_964574525.1 uncultured Bifidobacteriaceae bacterium | reverse complement strand
CTTCGCAACGGATCACTTCGCCGGGCACATCGAGCGGTCCGGGAAATTTCTCCTCTTGCTTCTCGCCGGGCACGGGTGCGACACAAATCATGATGTCGTTTTTCATAAACGGCGTTCGACGCGATAAGACCCTACTTCAGTTCGGTTTGGCGACCTAGCAGGAATCCACGAAAAACTCGGACGAAACTCCATTCTTCAAGTCAGAGTGCGTGGAGTATCATCCAATTCTTTTGTTGGATTCTACAAGGCGACCGGGCAGTTTGGAACTAGACTTCAATCATGTCCGCCAAGTCTAACGCGCCAGTTCGTCCGCATTGCTTGCGTCTTGCGATTTTCTGTGCAACGGGGAAAGCGTTCACGTTGATTGAACTGCTGGTCGTCATCGCGATCATCGCGATCCTGGCCGCGATGTTGCTGCCGGCGCTCGCCAAGGCCAAAAAGAAGGCTCTCGGCATTTCGTGCATGAGCAATTCCAAGCAATTGGTCACCGCTTTCATCATGTGGGCGCATGACAACGGGGATCTCTGCCTTTATAGCTGGGGCGGGACTGATGCGCGCGGGACTCCGGCCTGGTGCGACGGAGGGATGGCTTCCGTGCCTGACGCGATTGACGAAACGATCATTCAGCGGAGTCCCACGTTCACTTACGTTTCATCCTTGAAGGTTTTCCGCTGCCCAAGTGATCGGTCGGCCTTTCTCTACCGCGGAGAGGCCAGGCCGCGCATCCGCAGTTACTCGATGAACGGATACTTGGGCTATCCCGGCGGGACTGTGCCAGGGAACTCTCCTCCTTTCAAATCGGCCCTCAAGATGAGCGACATCACGCGGCCTGGTCCATCGGATGTATTTGTGTTCCTGGACGAACATGAGAACAGCATTAACGACTCCCATTTCACAGCCTTCAGAGACATGAGAGCGTTTGGAAACCAGCCGTGGCTGGACACACCTTCGGGTCGCCATGGCAATGCCACCGGGTATGCCTATGCCGACGGGCGTGCCGAGATTCACAAATGGGTGGACAGCGACGTCCAGAAGATCTCATACGGCGCCAACGACACACCGGCCTACAATCCTGGCTTGGTCGGAATGCCGGGACCTAGTGATTTCGCGTGGGTGACGAACCACACCGCGGCCTTCCAATGAAGAGTTCTCTCAGCAAACCCGATCAACTAACAAATCGAAGATTATGAATCCCCAACCCCGAATTCAAACGACCATGAGCCATTCCAAAACATTTGCACTTCTTGCCCTGACGTGTGCAGCTTTCTGCGTTTTGTCCGTCAGCGTGCTGCACGCGGCTGGACCCACCAATGCCGCGGTGGAGATGATCTTCTCCGAGGGCACCGGCACCACAACCACCAATTCAGGTTTTCTCGCTGGCACTGCAATTCTGTCACCCGGTACCACCACCAATGGTTTTCCAAGATTCACAAATAACGTACCGACCGGCGCGTACGTGCCGTCGTCCAATACCTATGCCTTGAACATGGGAATCGTAGATACCACGGGCGGCGGACGGACCGTTGATCTGACAACTGATAACGGCCCCTTCGGCGGCACCTTGGGAAACTTTGTCGGAGGATTGACCGTTTGTGGCTGGCTGAACAGCCGTGACAACGGAGTCGGAAGCGGAGGCAACCGCATTGCTTTCGCGCTGGAGACACCCGGCGGCCTTGGATTCGACGTGATGCAGAAAGCTTCTGGCACGTTGGGCTTCAACGTTAATCAGTACAATGATGGCGGGCCTGTTTCTACTTCGCAAATAACCCAGGATTCCAACGCAGGCGTCAGCAATTGGGTTTTCTTTGCCGTTACCTACAACCCCGGTCTGCCATCGGGCCAGGTCAAATTCTATTTTGGTCGTCCCAACAAGCTGGCGGGGTTGGACGTCGCCCGCACCTACTTCGGCGGGCCTACCAACCAGATTGAATTCACTGGGAAACTCACCGTGGGTAATTTCAACTCGGTTGAGCCCGCCTACTCCACCACCGGCACGGGCAGCCGCACGTACCGCGGGCTGATTGATCAGTTGCGAATCTACACCAACATCCTGACCATTGACGAAATCCAACAAGCCCAGTTGGAGAGCACAACGGTGCCGGCGGTGCCCGCCACCATTCTGCGCCAGCCAACCAACGTGACTGTGACTGCAGGGCCTTACAGGACGGCGACCTTTACCTTGGATGCGCACGGGTCCGGCTTGCTAACTTATCAATGGCGGACCAATGGGGTCGCCATGCCCAACGCCACTAACACATATATCACGCTGCCTGCGGACACGGCTGCCTACAACGGTACCGTCCTCAGCGTTCTTGTGGACAACTCGCTAACGAGCGATCCGGGCATTCTAAGCTCCAATGCCATCCTGAATATCATCCAGCCACCGACGCCCGGCGGAGTCATTTATCCGAGTGCCGACGTGGTCTATAACGGCACACAAGTATGGAACGCCTACGTGCAGCAGGTCCCGCAGATCAATTGGGGGCTCGGTGGCTTCAACGGCGTCGCCGCCGCCGCCGGAATCCGCTCGTACATGATGTTTACGTTGGGGACAACTCCGGTAGCCTCGGCGAAATTGAAACTCTGGATGTACTGGGGCGGTCCGCCGGTGAACGGCCAGGGAAGGTTGCCCCAGTCCACGACGCGCATTTACGGAACGCTCACGAATGCGCCCCTTCAAATCACAGAGCCACCACCTGGCACGCATGCAATTCTTGCGGGTTTTGATCCACTCGACAATACGAATTTCTTCGCCATTGCCCCCGACCAACTGGTTGGTCCCGAGATCGGTTGGTATGAGTGGGACATTACGAGTTGGTATAACGCATGTCTTGGTCAGACGACGACCTTGCTGCTGCGAGGCGCGTCCATCTCTGGTTTTGACGGCGCTCTCTACGAAGACCGCGAAGGCACAGCGCTCACAAGCGGCGCGGGCGGGACCATCACTAACGGCAGTCCAAGAATTGAGCTATTCCTTCCAGTATTGGTGCCACGGTTCGCGAGCATCGCCGCAGCTAATGGCCAGATCATAATGAACGGATCCAATGGACCGCCAAGTGGCAACTACGTCTTGCTGCGTTCAACGAATGTCACGTTGCCTGTGGGCAGTTGGACTCGCGTTCTCACGAACCAGTTTGACAGCGCCGGAAACTTCAGCGTGACGAACGCGATCACTCCGGGCGCGTCTCAAGGCTATTACCGGCTGCAACTGCCGTGATCATGATCGTCAGCGTGTCGCAAGCGGCGACTCCGACACGCTGATTGCCAAAACACCGCGTCGGCGTTTCGCGCGATTTGACGATCACGCGCGCGAAGGACATTCAATCGGATGGGGCCACGCGGACTTCGGCGGGAACTCGCTCCAGACGGCGGGGAACGCGCGAATCGAATCCTCCTGAAAGACCGTTCAAAAGACATGAATCGAAACATGTGCCATCTCCTCGCGAGCCTGGTGCTCGCACAGGCATCCGCTTTTGCTGTGGATGTGCCGCGGTGGCAGGTGCACGATCTTGAATTCAGTAGCGCAGTAAGCTACGAGAATCCCTTCGCGGTGGATTTCTCGGCCGAGGTGACTGGCCCGGGCGGCATTCGTTTCATCCAGCCGGGTTTCTACGACGGCGATGGTACGTGGAAAATACGTCTCGGCCCAAACACGCCGGGCAAATGGTCGGTGGTTACCATCTCCAGCGATCCCGACTTGAACGGGAAAAGGATCAACGACATTGTTTGTGTGGAACAAAAGAACCCGCGAATCCACGGCGGGCTGCTGGTTGACCCAGCGCACCCGCACCACTTTGTCCGCGAAGACGGCACGCGTTTCTTCTACTCCGGTTTTGAGTGCGACTGGCTCTGGGCCATTGACCTCGGCACGCGCGATCCTCGGTTGCCACAAACGACGATCCTCCTCGACAAGCTCGTCGCCAGCGATTTCAACGTCGTTTACATGAACATCTATGCGCACACGGGTTTTGGGAAGCCGGATCAAAAGCATCAGAAACCGAATTTCGGTCCGCCCGCGATGTACGCTTGGGGCGGCTCCAACGAGCACCCCGATCATTCCGTCCTCAATGTTCGCTTCTGGCAACACTACGATCGGGTTGTCCAAGCTTTGTGGGAGCGCGGCATTGAAGCGCACATGATGATCAAGGTTTACAACAAGAAGGTGAAATGGCCTGAGATCGGCAGCCCGGACGACGACATGTATTTTAAGTACGCCCTCGCGCGCTATGCTCCGTTTTGCAACGTCCACTGGGATTTTTCAAAGGAGTCCAACAACGAGAAGAATCTCGATTACAAGCTTGGGCGCTTTGCTTTCATTCGCAAGTTTGATCCCTATTGCCGCCTGCTGACCACGCACACCGACACACAGGCGTACAACCAGGCAAAATACGCGGGTGTCCTGGATTATCGCACGGATCAAAACCACAGAAACTTTTACGACGTTGCCTTGCAACAACGAAGCTGGGAGCCTTGGCCGGTCATCAACTCCGAGTACGGTTACGAGCACGGCACCGGCGGACCTGATGACAAGACCTACGGCCAGGCCGACGATCCACTGACGATCTTCAAACGCGCGTGGGAAGTTTACATGGCCGGCGCGTACGGCGCGTATTATTACACCCACACCTCGTGGGACGTGATACGCGTTGATGACACCCCAACCGGGTACGGATACTACAAGAACCTGGCAAAGTTCTTCAACCAAGTCGGCCTGTGGCAGATGGCGCCAAACGACGCGCTGGTTAACAGCGGCCATTGCCTGGCCAATCTGGGTCGCGAATACGTCGTGTACCAGCCGGAGAAAAAGGGATTCGCGCTGAAGGTTGATGGAGTCAGCAACTCGTTGGCGGCGGCTTGGTTCAATCCGCTGACCGGCGAAACCTCGACGGCCGGAGAAGTGAAAAATGGCGACCATCGTTTCACGGCGCCTGCCGCGTGGGCGGAGGGACCGGTGGTGCTTCACGTCGGCCGCGCCCCGAAAGAAACACCTGTGTTCCGCAGCACGTTCAACCGCCCGTTACCCGCAAGTCCCGCAGCGGCCGTTTTCCCCGGCGAAACCTGGGAAACGCGCACTCCAGCGGCGCTGGGACTGGACGCCGCGAAACTGGACCAGCTCGCGGCATTTCTCGGCGGAAGAGGTTGCGTGATCAAGGACGGCTACGTCGTCAAGACCTGGGGCGACCAAGCCCAACTCGGCGATTGGTTTTCTTCCGCCAAACCTGTGCTCAGCACGATGCTGTTATTCGCGATCGAAGAGGGTTTGGTTAAGAGCGTTGATCAGCCGATCACCAACTTCGGCTGGGCACTGAAGGAGAAGGACCACGCCATGACCTTCCGCCACCTCGGGGCGATGATGAGCAGCTACGCACGTCCCGAACCAGCCGGCACCGCCTGGTCTTATAACGACTATGCCATCCAGCTTTACCAGAAAACACTCTTCGATAAGGTTTATGCGGCCGATCCGAAACAAGCATGTGAGCATCCGCAACGGCTCGGCGCGCTGGGCTTCCAGGACGGACTGCAGTTTGCCAGCAACCGGCGCATCTCGGCGTCCGTGAGGGATTGGGCGCGCATCTGCTGGTTTTGGATGAACCGCGGGAGATGGCAGGGCCGGCAGGTTCTTCCGCAACATTACTTTGACGAGTACCAGAAGCCGCAAGTGCCCATGGCTCTGCCGTTCACCGATGTGGGAATTCCAACGGATGATTATCTCGGGATCGGCTCCTACGGTGGCGAGTCTTTCCGCACGGCGAAGTCTGGGCCGGGCATTTATGGCTTCAACTGGTGGTTCAACGCCACGGGCCCGCGACATCGCGATAGCCAGACGTGGCCGGATGCACCGCCCGACACGGTAATGTCGCTCGGTCACCGGGGCAACAACGCGGCGATGATTCCAAGTTTGAACCTCATGGTGATTTGCGCAAACGGAAATTGGGACGACCTCGTGCCGGGAAATCCGGCGTCCAAGATAAACCAGGCCTTGAATCTGGCGACAGAAGCCGTGGCAGATCATGCCACGCGAACGTCGTCATCGCCGCCGGCAAGACCCGCACCAACTCTCGTTTTCCCGGGCAAAACCTGGGAAGCGCGAACTCCGGCGGCGCTGAGACTGGATGCCCGAAAGCTGGATGAATTCGCCACCAGCGTCGGCGGTGATGGCTGCGTGATTAAAGACGGCTATCTCGTGAAAACCTGGGGCGAGGTCGACACTCACAAGTGGTGGGCATCGGCATCCAAACCGGTCCTCAGCACGCTTCTGCTGCTCGCGGCACAGGAAGGAAAACTTCCGGGAGTGGATGCGCCGGTTAAAAGTGTCGGCTGGGAACTCTCGCCCAAGGATTCCACCATGACTTTCCGCCATCTGGCGAACATGGTAAGTGGTTACAGTTGCGCCGAGGCGCCGGGAGCGGCGTGGGGCTACAACGATTTTGCGATCAAGCTTTACGCGCGCTCGTTGGAGAAGGTATTTCAGCAGTCGCTGGATGAAGCCATTCATCAACGGCTAGCTGCGCTCCAGTTTGAGGATGGCGAATTCTTTGGCCCGGGCAAAGGACTGGGTGTAGTGGCCAGCCCCCGCGACTTTGCACGGCTGGGCTGGCTCTGGTTGAACCGCGGGCGATGGAATAGCGAGGAGGTGCTGTCCGAGAAACTCTTTGTGGACTGCATCAAACCGGCTGTGCCCACGGACCTCCCGCGCACAGCGGCGAAAACCAGCGATTATCTCGGCATCGGCAGCTACGGTGGTGGCACCGACCAGACACCGTACGGACCGGGGGTGTACGGGTTCAACTTCTGGTTCAACGAGCGAACCCCGTCTGGGGCGCGCGTCTGGCCCGCTGCGCCCACGGACACCTACCAAGCCAACGGCATGTGGAACCGTGACACGGTCACGGTCTTTCCAAGCTTGGGCATGGTCGTCGCGGTGCGCGGCGCAAAACCAGGCAACTTCGAACCCGGGGAGGCAGTGGGCCAATATAACCAAAACATGAAACTGCTCGTGGACGCCGCTCGATCAATGATTCTTCCTGGCGAGGATTGAGAGGACGCAAAGCGGAATGGCAAGACGTGGAGACCGTAGAGCTTTAGCAAGCCGGCGGACCATTCGACAAATAATAAGCAAGGACAGCCCGCTCATGATGCTCGCTCCAACCACACTTTTTTCATGACACATGGCGTGCGCAATTCTGCACGCGCCGTGATCTAGGCAACGGCTTACACGACCCACCAGAGATGCAAGGCCAACGGAGTTTCATCCAAGTTTTGGATGGATTCCTCCTATGCCCGGGCGGCCGTCCAAGTTAGCTTCTCGAAGAGAATTCAATGGCAACGAGGGCTCATTCTGTGCCTGAGGCTCCGTCACACCGGAGGCGGCAGGCGTTTACTCTGATCGAACTGTTGGTTGTGATAGCGATCATCGCGATCCTGGCGGCGATGTTGTTGCCGGCGCTGGCCAAGGCCAAAAAGAAAGCTCTGGGCATTTCAT
>CAZNOE010000283.1:0-7518 GCA_964574525.1 uncultured Bifidobacteriaceae bacterium | reverse complement strand
AGCATCGAATCTTCCATCGGCACTTGCACCAAGGCTGGCTGCGCGTCCGTGAAAGCGGGCAAGCTGGTTGAAATCAGCACGCGTTGCCTCGGTGGCAAGGACCATGTCTGTGGCAACGAGGAGACTTATTATCCACCGTTGACTGACGTGCAAGCGATGCCCGCGTTCACGGAACTGGCGTCGTTCCAAGGCGACGGGCTGAATCTCAAATGGGAGAACACCGGCACGCGCAGCGCGTTCATCGGCAGTTTCTCCAGGTAGAACTTTTGTTCGATCAGGCCGGAAACGGTGGTGTTTCCGGCCTTTTGTTTTCTAACTGCTCGCCGCTTGAATGTGGACGCCGCGCTTGCGGTCAATACCCGGCATGAAGAAACTTTGTTTGCTGCTCGCATCCGTCCTATCGGTCACATTCGTCCCTGCGCTAGGCGCAGCCGATCTCACGGTCAAAGCCACCGCCAAAGAACCAGCCAAAGAACTCGGCGACGCCATCCGCCAAACGCTGCCAGCCAAAGCTGTCCAAGTGCTCGATGGCGACAAGCCCGCATTCGAGTTCTGGTTCGTGAAGGAAGTCCCGCTGAAGTCCAAGCCCACGTCGTTGGCGAAGGCTCTGGACTCGCTCGAACCCGCACGGCTGCTTGGCGCGGTATCCGTTTCATCAGCCACGCGAGATTATCGCGATGACGAATTGCCGGCGGGCGTTTACACAATGCGTTTCGCCTTGCAGCCCCAGGACGGCGATCATTCCGGTAGCACGGACTATACTTACTTCGCCGTGCTCGTTCCCGCCAAACTCGACTCTGCACCGGACGCTCTCACCACTTACAAAGCTGTTGTCAAAGCCAGCGCGAAAGGAACGAGTAACGAGCATCCGCATGTGATGAGTCTGCGCCCGGCCTCGTCGGAGGCAGGCGACCAACCGCAAATCAAAGAGCCGGCACCGGAGCATAAGAGCGTCCTTCTCAAGCTGCCGGCGAAGGCGGGCGACGAGAAGACCAGTCTCACGTTCGAGTTGGTGTGCGAAGGGCATATCAAGAAATGATCTCATCGTATGGCTTCGTTTGACAACCTCAACGTCCGACTCAATACTCGAACCATGAAAGCCCATTCGCTTACCGTGCTATCCATCGCCGCGAGCGTTCTATTCACGGCGACTCTTGTTTCCGCCCAAACCGCGCCGGCTCGTCTGAAAGTCGGCGATAAGGCCCCGCTCGTCACCGGCAAGAACGAGAAGGGCAAGACCTGGAAGCTTGCCGACGCCACCGGCAAGAAAATCGTTTTGCTCTATTTCTATCCGAAAGACGACACGCCCGGTTGCACCAAGGAGGCGTGCGGCTTCCGCGATAGCATCGGCGATTTGAAAAAGGATGGCGTCGAAGTCATCGGTGTCAGTTTCGACAACGAGGAAAGCCATCAGAAGTTCATCGAGAAGCACAATCTGAACTTCCCGTTGCTCGCTGACACGGACGGTAAGATTGCCGACGCGTTCGGCGTGCGTGTGCCCGGCAAAAACGTCGCCCGCCGCGTCAGCTTTCTCATCGGGAAGGATGGCAAGATCGCGCACGTCACCGATTCGCCGCAGGCGGATGTCCATCTGAGCGATATGAAGGAAGCGGTCGCTAAACTGAAGAAGGGCTGACCACGCCGAAAGTTGCCTTGCTCGCACCGGTCGGCGCGTGTTTAATGCTCTCGTGAGCATATTTAAGGTCAACGTTATCGCGTGTAATCCCAAGCGGGAAGAATTGGCCACTCCGCCGATGGAGGCATTGGTGGACACCGGCTCGGAATTGACGTGGTTGCCGGCGGATGTGCTCTCGAAAATTGGAATCACACCCCGCCGCAAACGGGCCTTTCACACGGCAACCAAGGAATCGGTCCAACGCGATGTCGGCTACGCGATTTTGCGATCGGAAGGCTACGAGACGACCGACGAAGTTGTATTCGGCGAACCCGGCGATATGACATTGCTCGGCGTGCGAACTTTGGAAGGATTTGGCGTGATGGTGGACAATATCGCGCACCGCTTCGTGGCCACGACGACGCTGGCTGCTGGAACAAAACCGCAATGACGCGAACCCCAAGCTGAAATTCCCTCCCGGGCTGTGGCGGAAAACCAGCCCAAAACAAAAAACCGCGTGACATCCGAGCTTTCAAACTTCGCCGCGCGCTTGCGCGAATTCATCTCCGTAGAGGGCCGAGTTACACGAGGCCCTGACTTGGAAATCCGAAGTGAAGATAGGGACTCGTGTAACTCGTCCCTCCGGACGGACGAAGGCTTCAATTCTCTTGCCATTGAATTGTTTGCTCTACAGTTCGCGCACAACACTCCGTATCGAAAACTCTGCGACGCTCGCCGCACCTCGCCGCAGACCATCACGCATTGGCCGCAAATCCCCGCCGCGCCCACGGCGGCGTTCAAGGAATTGGAGCTGACCAGCCTTTCAGTGAAGGAACGCACCGCGGCCTTTCATTCAAGCGGAACAACGGAACATCGGCCCAGCCGGCATTTTCATGGCGTCGAATCGCTGGCAGTTTATGAATCTTCCTCGCTCGTATGGTTCCGACACCACGTCGCCAGCGCTGGCAGCCTCTTGATTCTGACTCCGCCTCCAGCACAGGTGCCGCACTCGTCGCTTATTCACATGTTCGAGACAGTGCGACGCGATTTTGGCAGTCCGAAATCCGCGATCACCGGCCGGAGCAATGCCAATGGCGAGTGGACGTTGGATTTCGACAGGTGCGTTGCCGTTTTACGGGGAACACGTGAATCCGAACAACCGCTCGTCATGCTCGGCACCGCCTTCTCGTTCGTGCATCTGTTGGATTTTCTGGCGGAGCAGAATCTGCGTTTTCAACTTCCACCTGGTTCGCGTGTGATGGAAACCGGCGGCTACAAAGGCCGCTCGCGCAGTTTGCCGAAAGCGGAGTTGCACTCACTCATCACGGCCCGGCTCGGGATTCCGCCGTCGCACGTCGTTTGCGAATACGGGATGAGTGAGTTGAGTTCGCAGGCTTATGACATGGTGTCAGGTGCGAGGTGTCAGCTGTCAGGCGGGTCATCACGCATCACGCATCACGCGTTACGCATCTTTCGCTTCCCGCCGTGGGCGCGAGTGCGAATCATTTCCCCGGAGACGGGTCGCGAAGTCGCCGAGGGCGAAACCGGTTTGATTTGCGTGTTCGACCTGGCGAATGTCTTTTCCGTGATGGCAATTCAGACCGAAGATTTGGGCGTGCGCCGCGGAGACGGATTTGAACTAATTGGCCGTGCTGCGTTCGCCGAAGCGCGGGGGTGTTCGTTGATGACGGTGTGAAATGATGACTGCCGAACGAAGTCACAAAACCCGCACGCTCTGGCTGGCGGGGGCGCTGCACGCCTTCACGCACGTTTATCAGGTCGCGCTGATGCCGCTGTATCTGCTGATCCAAAAAGACCTGAAGCTCGAAAGCGTCAGCCAGGCGACGTTGCTCGTCTCGGTGATGATGGCGGGCTATTTCCTGCCGGCCTATCCGCTGGGCATGGCGGCGGACCGCTGCAATCGCAAGAAACTTCTAGGCTGGGGACTGGCGATCAACAGCGCCGGCTTTGTGCTGCTATCTTTGGCGCCGAATTACACGACGGCGTTGCTGGCCGTGTTGCTCACGGGCGTCGGCGGAAGCTTTTTTCATCCGGCGGCGACGGCCATGGTCGCGCGGCTGTATCCAGTCGGCACCGGCAAGGCGCTGGGCTTGTTAGGTATCGGCGCGAGCGTGGGTTTTTTTGCCGGGCCGCTTTACGCAGGTTGGCGCGCCGGGGCGCTGGAGGCCACCGCCGGCGCGTCGGCGTGGCGGCAACCAGTGCTTGAACTTGGCTTGCTGGGCATCGCGATGGCAGGTGTGTTCGCCTGGCTCGCGACGGAAGAATCACCCGCGCCGCTCGCCCCAAACAGGTCGGCGAACTCGGCAAGACTCTTTCCCACGGCGATGCTGTGGGTGTTCTTCTTTGCGGCAGCTCTGGCGTTTAGTCTTCGTGATTTCACCGGTGCGAGCATGGGGAGCCTTGGCTCACTCTTTTTGCAGAAGGCGCACGGTTACGACCCGAAACTTACCGGGCTGGCGTTGAGCGGAATTTTTCTGGCGAGCGCCATCAGCAATCCGCTTTTCGGACACTTCAGCGATCAGGGGCGGATTCGCTGGACGATGATCGTCTTGATCGTGGCGGCGGTGATGGTCGTACTCTTCCCGCACGTGCCGGCGCAGTGGACGATCCCGACCTATTTGGTCTATGGCTTCTTCTTCATGGCCAGCTACCCGATGGTCGAGGCGATGCTCATGGAATCCGTGCCGGATGAGATGCGCGGCCGTGTATTCGGACTGTTCATCACGGTGGGCGGGATGATTGGAAACTCGTCGCACTGGGCAGTCGGTGCGTGGGTGAAACATCTGGGCGACAAAGCTTCGTCGCCGGTGGGTTATTTCGGCGGCTATGAGGTGCTCGCGGGCCTTTTGATCATATCGTTGATTGGCCTCCCTTGCCTGCACGCGATCCGCAAACGCGAACATCTCAACCACGCCGCGCCGGTCAGGGATGTCGCCGTTAATCATCCGCAATTGCCCACATGAACGCGTTGCCAAATTATTTCCTCGCCGATCTGCCGCCGGAAGCGACGCTTTCGCCCGCGATGCTCCGCGAAGCGTGCTTCACGCTCAAACGCAACCGCGAACAATACCTCGCGGGGCGCACAACCGACCAACTGGTGCGCGTGCTGACGAACGTCGCGGAAGGCTGGCTGCAAGCGGACAATCCATTCCGCAACCTCGCGCTGGAGGAAGGGCCGCATAAAACCGGTTTCTCCCAACCCACGCTCGCGAAGGGACTGGACAACTTCTTCCGGCAGCTCACGCGCGAAAATCTCCGCGCCCTGCTCGTGCAGGAACTCGGCGATGCGCGGCGGCTCGACGAACCCTGCGCCGCGCCGGACGATCCGAACCGCGACCGCACTTCCATTGCGATCGGGCCGGAATTCCTGGTTCACATCACTGCAGGAAATATTCCGAATCCGGCGTTGATGAGCATTGTGCTCGGCCTGTTGACGCGCTCGGCCCAGTTCGTGAAATGCGCCACCGGCTCGTCGTTTCTGCCGCGCTTGTTCGCGCACTCGCTTTACGATTCGGACCACAAACTCGGCGCGTGCCTGGAGATTGCCGAATGGCGCAGCGGCAGCGCGGCGCTGGCGGAAGTGTTGTTCGCCGAAGCCGATTGTGTCACCGCGACGGGCAGCGACGAAACGCTGGCCGCCGTCCGGGCGAAGCTGCCGGTAAGAACCCGTTTCCTGGGTTACGGACATCGCGTGAGTTTCGGTTTTGTGGCGGGAGAGGGACTTTCTGGTTCGCGCGCGAAGCGGGTCGTCGCTGCGGCAGCGGAAGACGTGGTGGCCTGGAATCAACTAGGTTGTCTCTCGCCGCACGTGATTTACGTCCAGCGCGGTGGCGAAGTGTCGGCGGAGGATTTTGCGGAAATGCTCGGGGATGAATTGGAGCGCCGCGAAGCCAGCGAGCCGCGCGGCGATTTGCCTCCGGAATCAGCGGCGACCATCGCCTCGCGGCGCGCGGTTTACGAAGTGCGCGCCGCTCATTCGCCTGACACGCGGCTGTGGCGCAGCGAAAACTCGACGGCGTGGACGGTGGTTCACGAGGCCGACCCGCGCTTCCAGATGTCGTGCCTGAACCGCTTTGTTTACGTGAAGGCGGTGGCGGATTTGACGGACGCGCTGCAAAACGCGGACGTAGTGCGCGGCAAAGTTTCGACCGTGGGCCTCGCGGCGGACGCGGATCAGGCCCGGGAACTGGCCTTGCAACTGGCGCGCTGGGGTGCGACGCGCGTGTGTCCGCTCGGCCAGATGCAGAATCCGCCGTTGACTTGGCGCCACGATGGGCGGCCAGCGCTGGGAGATTTGGTGACGTGGACGGATTGGGAGAGATGAAGGCAGTGTTCAGTATTCAGTATTCAGTGTTCAGTGAAAGAGCGCTGTGGCTGATCCTTACCAAATACTGAAAACTGAATACTGAATACTCGTTGAGATTTATGAAAATGGAACTACGCAAAACATTTCAATTCGAAGCCGCGCACCTGTTGCCGCGGTTGCCGAAGTCACACAAATGCCGGCGGCTGCACGGCCACAGCTTCAAAGTGGACATCGTCGTGGCCGGCGAATGCGATCCGAAACTCGGCTGGCTGATGGATTACGCCGAAATTTCACGAAGCTTCCGGCCGATTTGGGAAAAGCTCGACCACCGTTATCTGAATGAGATTCCCGGTCTGAAAAATCCGACCAGCGAAGAAATCGCCGTGTGGATTTGGAACAAGCTGAAGCCAAAGCTGGCGTTACTCACAGAAGTAAGTGTCGCCGAGACCTGCACGGCGCGGGCCGTGTATCGCGGCGAATGAACTTCACCACAATCCCCAGTAGAAGATGTAGGACGAAGCCTGATTGGTCGCCATCTGCCGCGTGGATTTCCAAATAACCGAGCCGTCCAACGCACCGACGTTTCCTCCTTGTGCGCCCCAAGCGGCTGCGGTCTTGCCCGCCGGGCCGTAGAAATGGGAATGTTGATTCTGATAAATCCCACCGCCACGGGTGTGCGGCACCGCGATAAGACCGTCGTTTCCCCAGTGGTTCGCATCTGCGAGGATGGTGTTGGTGCC
This sequence comes from uncultured Bifidobacteriaceae bacterium, assembly GCA_964574525.1. Taxonomy (GTDB): domain Bacteria; phylum Verrucomicrobiota; class Verrucomicrobiia; order Limisphaerales; family JADLHS01; genus WYBW01. The sequence continues at coordinate 836 of CAZNOE010000283.1, read as the reverse complement.
GGACTGACTGAGCTTCGTCGGCGAAATCCAAGGGTATTGCGGAGACCCCGCCGGCACAGCGTCGCCAAGATATTGATATCCGATCAGGAATCCCCAAGTCGGATTGTAGCGCCCCGGAGTGGCGGTCGGATTCCACCGGAAATTGGGGCAATCGAGGATGCGTTGGTTGCCGGAATATTGAACGAGATTCGTCCAGCCGATGTTTGAGATGCGTATCGCGTGCCATTGCCCCGCATTCTCGCGGCCGGAAGGAACTCGATCCTGGAAATCCCCGCCATACATGTGAATCGCGAAGATGCACTGGCGCATGTTGTTCTTGCACGCGACCCGCTGAGCTTTTTCCTTCGCTCCCGCCAGCGCCGGCAACAGCATCGCGGCAAGAATCGCGATAATGGCGATGACGACCAGCAACTCAATCAAGGTGAAGGCACGCTCGTGCGCGCGGGCAGACAATTCGTTATGACCAACCACAAGCTTACTATCAAGAACGCGCCGCTGGGCGGCAACGATAATTCGTGGACAGCCTTGCGCCTTTCGAATCAGTCAAACCACTCATCCGCTTCGTCGAATGCGGGGATGGGGACGTTGACGATCTTCAGTTTGCCGATGGCGCGGTGACGGCAGCCGGGTTTGATGAAGACTGCCGTCATCGGTTTGAGCGGAAAAAGTTTTCCGTCGAGTTCCATCTGTCCCTCGCCTTCGAGCACGAGATAAATCTCGGTCATCCGCTTGTGGTAATGCGCGCGCGAATCTTCCTGGATGTCCACGACGTGGAGCGTGGCGGTCTGGTTGTCCGGCGCGGCGAACGCGCGTTTGGCGAAACCGCACGGGCAGCG
>CAZNOE010000282.1:0-7533 GCA_964574525.1 uncultured Bifidobacteriaceae bacterium | reverse complement strand
GCTCGAACTGATCTACGCCGCCTATCGGTCCGCGGGCACCGGGCAAAAAGTCACGCTGCCGTTCCGTGCCAAGGTGGCAAAACCGATTGATCTCTGGCTCGGGGCATGATGCAGCACCATCAGAACTTCACCATTTCACGCCGGCGCTGGGTGAAACGGCAGCATTGCGTGTAGCCCACGCTGCGAGCCAGCGCGATCGCTTCGGCGAAATTCATTCCGACTTCGCCCGGCGCGTGGGCGTCGGAGCCGAACGTGATCGGCACGCCCGCTTCCCAGGCCATCTGCACGATCTGGCGGCTGGGATAAATCTCTTTGCAATCCTTGCGGAGCCCGGCGGTGTTGAGTTCCATCGCCACGCCGTGTTTCTTTGCGGCGTTCAGGAATCTAGCAAACAGCGGAGTGCAATCTTCCTTCGGGTAAAAGCAGAATTTCTTGCACAGGTCCGGGTGCGCGATAGTTTGGAACAGCCCCGATTCCGCAGCCAGGGTCAGGCGATTGAAGTAAGCGGTCCACACCTCGAACGGGTCGCGCTTTCTCCATTCCGAAATGCGCGTGTGATTATCCAGGTCCCAGGAATCGGAGACGTAATGGACCGAGCCGATGATGTAATCCCAAGGCTGCCCCGCGAGCAGGCCGCGGATCCATTCCTCCTGGCCGGGAATGAAATCCATTTCGAGCGCCAGCTTGATGGTCAGGCCTGGGTAGTCGCGCCGGGCCTGCTCTACGTTCGCGACATAAGTATCGAGGTCGGCCCGGTCCATGTGCCAGGCGTCCCAGTCATCGCGCGGCATCGGGTTGTGCTCGGAAAAGCCGATCTCGGTGAAGCCCAGCTTGGCGGCATGTGCGGCCAGATCGGTCGGATTCCCCACTGCGTGGTGACACAAGTGGGTGTGCATGTGATAGTCGGGCGGCAGCGACATTATGTGGAGGGTAGGCGAGTCAACCGCAGAGCGGCAAGGATGATCCAAACCGAAACAAGCCGGGAAGGCGGGATTAAACGCAGAGGGCGCGGAGGTTTTCGCAAAGGTGCGCAGAGAAAACGGCTTGGTTTCTTCAGAATTCTCTCGCGCCGCGAAGGTCCTTCAGGAGCGCCAGTGCCGCTCTGCGTCTCTCTGCGAAAACCTCTGCGCTCTCTGCGTTAAAAATCGACGCCGGATCGTAACGTGAATTCATCGAACCTCCTTGCCTCGCGCTGTCCGGCGCTGCAACACTTCTTCGCGACAGGAATCCATGCCCAGCGCGCCCAAACTTATTGGCGACAATCCACGTTACGAGCGATGGCGCTGGCAAATCTTCGGCATTACCTGGCTGGCTTACGCGGGGTTTTATCTCACCCGAAAATCTTTCTCGGTCGCCAAGATTGAGCTGGCCAAGCCGGACGTAATGGGACTCAGCAATGGAGACATGTCCCGGATTGATGGCGCGTTTCTCATGGCTTATGCCATCGGCCAATTCGCTTGCGGGATCGCGGGCGACAAGTTTGGCACACGCCGCGTTGTCCTGGCGGGGATGCTCGGCTCGGTCATCGCGGCGGCAGCGATGGGCGCGTCGTCCCTGACGTTGGCGTTTGGAGCGCTGTTCTTCATCCAAGGGTTATGCCAATCCACGGGCTGGGCGCCGCTCTCGAAGAACCTCGGAAACTTTTTCTCACGGCGCGAGCGTGGCGTGGTAATGGGGCTATGGTGCTCGAACTATGCCGTCGGCGGATTGATCGCGTCCATCTACGCCGGGTACGTGGGACAACGCTTCGGCTGGCGCTACGCATTCCTCATTCCGGCGCTCACGCTGCTCGCCATCTGGGTGCTGTTCCTGTTCCTGCAACGCAACCGGCCCGAAGACGTGGGCCTGCCTCCGGTCGAGGTTTATCACAACGAGAATCCCGATGTGCCGCTGCCCGAGGAAGCGACGCATCCGGAACCGGAGGGATCATGGAAGGTGATCCTGGACGTGCTCCGCAACCCGATAGTGCTTCTGCTCGCCGCAGTTTATTTCTGTCTGAAGCCGGCGCGCTACGCCATCCTTTTTTGGGGACCAAAATACATCAATGACAAGCTCGGCACCGGAATGGCGGCCTCGGGATTTCTGAGTGCGATGTTCGAACTGGCCGGACCGTTTAGTGTAATCGTGGCGGGATTCGTCTCTGACAAAATCTTTGGCTCGCGCCGCATGCCGGTATCCATCATTTGCCTGGCCTTGCTGGCGGTCGTCCTTTTTTTCCTGGATAAGCTGCCGGCCACTCGGTGGATGCTTGGCGGTTGCCTGTTCCTCATCGGGATGCTGACTTACGCGCCCGACTCGCTGATCAGCGGCACCGCGACCGTGGACTTCGGCACAAAAAAGGGAGCCAGCACCGCATCCGGCCTGGTCAATGGCTTTGGTTCGGTGGGCGCGGTTGTGGGAGGCACATTGCCTGGATTCGTCCATCAACGTTGGGGATGGCAAGGCGTGTTCACGGTCCTGGCGATAGCCGTGCTGGCGGCAACGCTACTGTTATTGCCCAAATGGAACGCGCTGCCGGCGGAAGCGAAGCCTCCGCAACCGAAGTAAGTGTGGCCACTGTTGCCCTATGAGACGTTACGGCCGCTGAGCAGTCCCTCTAAACACGGCATTGCGAAAGGAACCTCGCTGGCTACACTTTCACAATTTGTGAGCACGCAAATTGTCATTGAACCGCTTATTGCCCGTTGCCGTCCCGGCTGGTCGTTGCCGGGCGAATTCCATTCCGACGACGAAGTTTATCGTCACGACCTGGCTCGTATCTGGCGCACAAGCTGGCTCTTCGCCGGACATTCGTGCGAAATTCCGCGACCCGGAGACTACATCACGATGGAGGTGGACACGGACTCCATCATCGTCACGCGCGGCGACGACGGTGCGATTCACAGCTTTCACAACGTTTGTCGCCACCGCGGTTCGATGATCTGCACCGAGCCGGCGGGTCATGTCGCGCGGCTCGTCTGTCCCTACCATCAATGGACTTACGGTCTGGATGGCCGCTTGCTCGCCTGTCGCGGCATGCCCGAGGACCTGGACAAGTCTCAGTTCAGCCTGGCGCGTGTTCATGTGCGCGAAGTCGAAGGGTTGATCTTCATATCGCTGGCGCAAAATCCGTCGCCGTTCGAGCCGGCGTTTGAAATGCTGTCGCCCTTGCTCAAGCCGCAGGGCTTCAATCGCGCGAAAGTGGCGAAGGCCGTGGACTACGTCGTGAACGCCAACTGGAAGCTCGTCTGGGAAAACAACCGCGAGTGTTACCATTGCAATGCGAACCACCCACAATACATCAAGGCGAACTTCGACCACTACAATGCCGACGACACGACGACACGCGTCCGTGAAGCGATAAGCACCGTCGTCATCCGTAGCGAGCAGAAGTGGGCCGCCGCTGAGCTCGCGCCGACGCACAAGCAGACCGGCATGACCGTCTTCCCCGATGCCGAGAACAATATCTGGTTCTCGGCCAACCGCACGCCGTTGGTCGAGGGCTGGGTGAGCGAATCCATGGACGGGCAGCAGGTTGCTCCGCTGATGGGCGACTACGAGGACGCCGCTGTGGGCACACTGCGAATCCGCACGCTCCCGAACTTCTGGAATCACTCCAGTTGCGACCATGGTGTCAGCACGCGGCTGCTGCCGGCTGGTCCGCAACGCACGGCGGTTCGAGTGTACTGGCTGGTGGATGAAAAGGCCGTGGAAGGCCGCGACTACGACCTAGTCAAGATGATGCCTTTCTGGCAATTGACTTCCGAGCAGGACTGGAAGATTTGCGAACGTCAGCAGCGGGGAGTCAATTCCAGCGCCTACCGGCCCGGCCCGTATTCGACGTTCAAGGAATACAACGTGGACAGTTTCGTGCGGTGGTATTTGCAGAAGGTGAAACGTGATGCGTGATGCGTGATGCGCGATGCGTGATGCGAACTGTGTCACCGGGTTCAACTGCCCCGGTCACGCATCACGCATTACGCATCACGTCCCAAACATGACCCAATTATCCAGCGCGGAATTCGTCATCATCGGCGGCGGTGCCGTCGGCTGTGGTGTCGCTTATGCGCTCGCCAAGGCAGGAAAGACGGACATCCTGCTGCTCGAACGCGCCGACGATCTCGGTCAGGCCACCACGTCTCAAGGCGCCGGCCTCTGCGGCCAGCCGCGCGATTCGGTTGAGCGCATCCGGCTCGCGATGCATTCCGTAGCAACGTTTCGCGAGTTGCAGAAAGACCCGGACGTAAAGCCTGATTGGCACGAGGTCGGTTCACTTCGCATCGCACTGAGCGAGGCGCGCGCGGAGGAATTTCGCCAGCTCAAGCAGGCGTCGGATACGGCGGGCCTCGACACCGCGCTCATTGACCACGCCGAAGCGAAGCGTCATTGGCCGCTGATGAATTTCGAGGGCGCGACGGCCATCCTTTGGTGTCCCAGCGACGGTTACATGACGCCAAACTGCGTGGTGAATTCCTACGCCCATCAGTGTCGAAAAATGGGCGTCCGTTTTGCGGCTTCCACGATCGTCGAGGGAATCGGGATGAAGACCGGCCGCGTAGCCGGCGTGAAGACCAATCATGGCCCGGTCGAATGCCGTTACGTGATCAACGCCGCCGGCGCGCACGCTTATCACGTCGCCAAACTCGTCGGTCTTGAACTGCCCATCGTCCCGGTGCGCCACGAGTATTACGTGACCGTCCCCATGGCCGGGCTGACGCCGGACCTTCCGTGCTTTCGCATTCCTGAACTCACACTCTATGGCCGGGTGCGTGACGAAGGGTTGCTGCTGGGCGGCTGGGAGCCGAAGTCGCTTCACACCGACCCGCGCGCCTATCCCATGACGAGCGCCCCGCCCGAGATCACCCCCGACTGGCCGGTGCTCAATAGTTTCGAGGCGAGCTTCACCGGGCTTTTTCCGAGCACTCGCGGTGCGGAGAAGAAACGAGTCGGCAAAGGCTGGCCCACGTTCACGCCCGATGGCCGCTTCATCATCGGCGAGAGTTGTCGCGTGCCCGGCTTCGTCATGGCCGGTGGCTGCAACGCCCACGGCATCTCCGGCTCCGGCGGCATTGGCAAGTTGTTCGTCGAGTCACTCCTCGACCCCAAACCTTCGGCTTACGTGCAGAGCCTCAGCCCTGATCGTTTCACCGAGACGAGTTGGACATGGGATGAAGCACGTGTGCAAGCTGCGCGGGTGTACGAAACCTACTATGGCGCTTAGACTGATTGCCAAAATAGATTTCCGGAGAGGCGCTTGTCGGCAGACCCACCCCCAGCCCCTCCCAGGAGGGGAGCAGGCCAGTGCGTGTTCAAAGGCAGTTCCCCTCCTGGGAGGGGTCAGGGGTGGGTTCTTTCCGGAAATTTACTTTGGCAACCGTTCTAGCCGCCAAGCATCATGAGCCGTCAATTCCCGACCGAAACCAAGGCCATCATCGTTGGCGGTGGCATCGCAGGCGCCAGCATCGCCTACCATCTCACGAAGCTGGGTTGGAAGGACGTTGTATTGTTGGAACAAAACAAATTTGGCGGTGGCACCACGTGGCACGCCGCCGGGATGGTCGGACGATTGCGCACGACCAACAGCATGACCAAAATCAACCAGGCCAGCGCGGAACTTTACGCCGGTCTGGAAAAGGAAACCGGCCATTCGGTCGGCTGGAAACAGGTCGGCAGCGTCATCGTCGGCAAATCGAAGGACCGCATGGTGCAACTCCAGCGCACTTGCGCGATGGCGGAGTTGATGGGAGTCGAGGCCCACATCGTCAACGCAGACGAAGCGCAAGTGCGCTGGCCGCTTATTCGCAAAGACGACTTGCTGGGCGCAGCGTGGTTGCCGCACGACGGCAAAGTGATTCCCAAGGAAGTTCCCGTCGCACTGGCCAAAGCCGCGGAAAAGCGCGGCGCGAGGGTGCTCGAAGGTGTTCGCGTTCTGAACCTCGAACACAAGGCGGGCCGTGTAACTGGGGTGGCCACCAATCAGGGCAGCATCAAAGCCGAGTTTGTTGTGCTGACCGGCGGCATGTGGTCGCGTGAACTGGGCTTGCGCTGCGGCGTCAACCTTCCGCTCTATCCCGTCGAGCATCACTACATCGTCACCAACCCGATTGAGGGCGCGTTCGACGAACTGCCACTGGGCCGCGACCCGGACTTGTGCATTTACTTCCGGGGCGAAGGCAACGCCATCATGCTCGGCGCATTTCAAAAGTTCACCAAGCCCTGGCTCGTGGACAAAATCCCCGATGACTTCTCTTTCAAGCTGCTCGAACCGGATTGGGAGAAATATGAGGAGCCGCTGGCCGCGGGTCGCTGGCGTATTCCGGCGCTGGAGAAGTGCGGCTTCGAGAAATTTGTCAACGGACCGGAAAGTTTTACACCCGATAACAACTGGCTGATGGGCGAGACGCCCGAGTTGCGAAATCTCTTTGTGATGACGGGATTCAACTCGATCGGCATCGCCAGTTCAGGTGGCGCAGGAAAATATTTGGCCGAATGGATCATCGAAGGCCGGCCAACGATGGATTTATGGTCGGTGGACATCCGGCGCTTTGGTCCCTGGGCGAACAACCGCGCGTTCCTGCGCGAGCGGGTGACCGAGACCCTCGGCCTGCATTATCAGATGGCGTGGCCGAACCGCGAACTCGAAACCGGTCGCAATTTGCGCAAAAGTCCGCTGCACGATCGCCTCGCCGCGCAGGGCGCTTGCTTCGGCGTGAAAAACGGCTGGGAGCGACCAAATTGGTTCGCGCGGTCCTTTCCCTCTCCCTCTCCCCTCGGAGGGGAGAGGGCCGGGGTGAGGGGTGATGCGCAAGTTACTGCTCCGTTCGCCGAGAAACCCGTCACCGAATACAGCTTTGGTCGTCAGAACTGGTTTTCCAATCACGCCGCCGAACATTGCGCTGCGCGCGAGAACGTCGCGGTGTTCGACCAGACCGGTTTCTCCAAGTTTGTTTTCAAAGGCGACGACGCGGTCAACGTTCTCCAACGCCTTTGCGGAAACAATGTGGGCGGGCCGATTGGCCAGGCGGTTTACACCGGGCTGTTCAATGAGCGGGGAGGATTCGAGAGCGACTTGACGGTCCTGCGCACTGGTGAGCGCGAATACTTCATCGTCACCGGCAGTTCGCAGACTGTGCGCGACTTCGACTGGATCACGCGCAACATGCGCGCAGGCGAACGAGCAGAACTCGTGGACGTGACGAACGCCTACAGCATTCTGGGCGTGATGGGGCCAAATTCGCGCGCTCTGCTCAGCCGCGTCACAGATGCCGATCTTTCGAATGCTGCGTTTCCGTTCCTCGGTGCCAAAATCATCAGCTTGGGAAACGCGACCGTTCGTGCAGTGCGCATCACTTACGTTGGTGAACTGGGCTGGGAACTGCATGTGCCGATGGATCAAGTCGCGCTCGTCTATGACACGTTGATGGCCGCCGGAAAAGATTTGGGAATCACCAACGCCGGCCATTACGCGATCAACTCGCTGCGGCTGGAGAAAGGCTACCGCGCCTGGGGCGCGGAGCTTTCACCCGACGACACGCCGCTGGAAGCCGGCCTCGG
>CAZNOE010000281.1:0-7553 GCA_964574525.1 uncultured Bifidobacteriaceae bacterium | reverse complement strand
CACTGGCCACGACGCCGGGGCGCGTTGCCAACAGCCTGGTGCCGTTGCAGCAACGTGCGTGGTTTCTGCTCGTGCAACTGCTGCCCGTGTTCGGTTTTGGCGGACTGTGGGCGTGGGATCGCCGCCGCCGTTATCTCGAACAACATCCGGGCATCGTCCTGCGTCGGCGTGCCCGGCGTGCGCTGCGTCGCGAGCGGCGCATTTTGCAGAAAGCGGTTCGCGCGGGAGATTCGTTGCGTTATGCAAACGTCGCCGTCAGCGCCATGCGTGTGGCCTGTGCTCCGCATTATCCGGCGGAACCACGCGCGTTGGTTTGTCGCGACGTGCTGGATTTGTTGGGAGAAACCGAACGCGCTGGCCGGGTCGGCGAGGTGATCCGGCGGTTTTTTGCGGTTGCCGATGCTTCCCTGTTTTCCGCCACGGGCGCGGAAATCAACAGCTTGCTTTCGCTCCAGCCCGAACTGGACGGAGTGCTGGAAAACCTGGAGGCGAGGTTGTGAGCTTCGCGAACATCGGCAGATTAGGAATTATTTTGAGCGCGAGTTGTGCTTTCCTGTGCGCTGTTCAAACCAGTGTGGCGACGAGCGACGGCGCATTTATCGCTGGAAAGAACGCATATCGAGAGGGAGATTTTCTGCGCGCCGCGCAAGTCTTCCGGCATTCGGCCACCTTGCGACCTGCCGTCGGCACGCTCCAAAATCTCGGCAACGCCGAATGGCAGCGCGGACGCGCGGGCTACGCGGTCCTCGCCTGGGAGCAGGCGTTGTGGGTGAATCCGTTCGACCGAAACGCGCGGAACAATTTGCGGTTTGCCCGGGAAACCGCACAACTTGAAGCGCCGGAACTGACCTGGTATGAAGTCGGCTCGGCATGGCTGCCCGCGCACGGGTGGGCATGGATCGCGGCGAGTAGTTTATGGCTCGTTGTCGGCACGCTTACGTTTCCCGCCGTTCTGCGTTGGCGCAAGTCGCCGTGGCAGCAGGCGGTGGCGGCATTGGGGCTGGTTGTTTTTCTCCTGAGCATTCCGGCGCACGCCGGCGTGCTGACACGTTCGCGCGCCGGCTTTGTGCTGGAGAAGGACACGCCGCTTCGCCTGACACCAACCGCGGAAGGAGAGGCGGTCGCCCGGCTGGCCGCGGGCGAACCTGGTCGTCAGGTACGTGGACGGGGGAATTATTTGTTCATCCGCACGAGTCGGGGTGCCGGCTGGATCGAGCGCGATCAGTTCGGTTTGGTCTGCTCGAAGTGACACCGCTGCAAGGGTGGCCAGTGGTCTCCTTTAACGTATGAGCCAAGAAGATTATTGACACCGGCTCGCATGAGCGGAAAATCGCAGATGATGAACCCGACCAAAAAGGAATTCTTCCCGGACCGCGCAGCGTCAAAAAAGCAAATTCCTATCCGGAACTCAAACGCCGGCCATCGACTCCAGTCCGGCGTTCGGACGCTGCGCGCTCGCCGGCTTGCTCGCGGGAGTGGCGGCGGCGATCGTGGCCATCTGGCTGTTGCCGAAGGTGGCGCTTGGGAAAGGACACACTCAAACTGCCGCGGATGAATCGCCCCATCCGCCGGTGCATTGAGAACTCATTTTTTGCAGCACTGTGAAACAGGAACGTGTTCTCAACCATTTAAGCAAAAGCCGCCCGAATGACGGCGTGACGGCGCCGCTCGCACCCCGAGTCCCAGGAAGGTTCCTGATGGGCAACACGTCGCAGTTGTTTGCGGATCCAGCCGGCTTCTTTGTCCAATCCTATCAACGGTTCGGGCCGATCTTCCGGGTGAAGATCCTGGGCAGGGAATACACCGTCCTGGCTGGCCCGGAAGCCGTGCAGTTCTTTCTGACCGCGGGTGAGAAATACTTCAGTCGCGAGCAATTCTATCGACGATTCGCGCACGAGTTGGGGACGAAAAACTTCGTCCTTGGCGCTCAGGGCGCCCAACACGCGCGGCTGCGGACATTGATGCGGTTGGGTTTTTCGCGGCACGTGGCCGCTCCGTATATCCCGAAGATGATCGAGGTCGTGGGCGAACGCGCCCGCAGTTGGCGGATCGGCCAGCGGCTTCAGGTCATGGAGACGGCCGCCGCGCTGGCCTTCGAGCAGTACGGATGGGTCATGGCCAATCGTTCGCTGAGCGATTTCTTTCACGCGGCCAGCCGCTTTACCATCACGAGCATGGAGGTGGGCGCCATGATGCGCCCGGCCTTGATTCTTTATCTGCCGGCCTACCAAAAAGCCCGCCGCCGCATTTTCGCCTTGATGGAAGACCTCCTGGCTGAGCATCGCGCGTCGGTGGTGAAGGAGCACCACGAGCTGGATATCATCAATTCCTTTTTGACGGCAAAGCATAATGACGGCAGCAGTCTGAGCGATCGCGAGTTGATTTCCAGCGCGCTCTACGGGTTCGTCGGGTGTCTGGTGTACGTGAACCGCCTCATCTCGTTCCTGCTTTATGAGCTGTTGAAAAACCCTCAACTCCTGCAGCAAGCGACCAACGAAGCCGACGCGGCCTTCGCCAACGGCGTGCCCGACAGCCAGACCTTGCGCCGCATGCGCGTGCTCCACGGCGCTTATTTGGAGACGTTGCGCCACCATCCCATCGCGCTGGGGCTGCCGTTCCTCGCGGAACAGGATTTTGAGTTTGAGGGTTTCACGGTGCGGCGGGGCCAACGAGTGATTCTCAGCCACGTGCCGGTGCATTTTTCGCCGTCGGTTTATTCGAATCCGCATTGTTTCGAGCCGGCCCGCTGCCTGGCGCCGCGCAATGAGCATCGCCGGCCCAACGCCTATGCGCCCTTTGGCTGTGGCGGGCGTGTCTGCGCGGCAACGGGGTTGGTGGAAATCATCACGCTGGCCACCGTGGCGACAATGTTGCGAACGGTGCGCCTGCAAGTTGAACCGCCGGAGTACGTGCTCAAGACGACGATCGATCCATTGCCCGGCCCGGGACGAGATTTTTCCGTGCGCGTCCTTGAACAGCGACCCGCGACCGTTCAAGTGAGCGAGTCATTGCCCGGCCTTGATGACCAGATCTCCGCGGTGTTGCCGGAGCTGGCCCCGCCACAGCTCGAACAAGTGCTCGCGAAAGCCAGGCGGCTCACCCATCAACCGGGCCAGGTCATCATTCACCACGGTGATGTCGCCGAAGATTTCTTTATCATTCTCGAGGGTGAGGCGGAGGTGCTCTCGCACGCGGCAACCGGCGAAACGAAACTTCTCTCCCGGTTACGGGCCGGCGATTATTTTGGCGAGATCGGTTTGTTGCAAGGCGTGCGGCGCACGGCGACCGTTCGCGCCGCGGCCACGACTCCCGTGAAGACGCTCGCGCTGGATCGCGCGACATTCACGGCCGTGGTCGCCGAGTCGGACCTGGTGAGCGCTCAAATTGCCAGTGTCGTGCGCCGCCGCTACATGGCCAACCGGTTGGCGGAGGCTTTGCCCAGCTTGAGCGCGGACCAAGTGGGCCGGTTTCTGTCGGATTTCACGCTGCTCCAGTTCGATCCGGGAACCGTCATCATCCGGCAAGGGGAACCGGCCGATAATTTTTACCTGATTACCAAAGGCCAGGTCGAAGTGGTCAATCATCATCCCAGCGGCCAGGACGTGGTGCTGGGCGAATTGGGCCGCGGCGAGTGTTTTGGAGAGATCGGCCTGCTGCTCGGACGCCCGCGCACCGCGACGGTGCGGGCAAAAGCGGAGAGCGTTGTCGAAGTGCTGGCGCTGGGGCGGGAGAGTTTTGCCAGGCTCATCGCGGAGTCGGGGACGACGCGGGAGGAATTGGCTGTGATCATGTCGAAGCGCGTTCTGGCCTCCGCGGAAAAACTAAACGCTGGTGCGGGCCGCACTCCATGAACGACGGCTGGCGCAGCGGACATGAAAAAGAAGCAAAGCCGGCGCGGTTTGGGTTCGTCATTCGGGATTCGAATTTCCGTCGCTTTGTATTCCATTTAACGTAGCGTAGAACCCGTGGGCCGTTAACCATTTGTCATTGATTTGAACCATGTATCTTCTCGCTTTGAAAATGCTGCTGGGCGACCGCGGCAAATACATCATGCTGATCAGCGGGCTGACGTTCGCCTCGATGCTGATGTCGCAACAGTGCGCGGTCTTTTTTGGGCTGCTCAACTGGACCACCGCCAACTTGCGCAACATGCGCGCGTCCATTTGGGTGGTGGACCCGAAAGTCGAACAGGTCAACGAAGTCAAACCGCTCCGCGACACCGACGTGGGCCGCGTGCGATCGGTCACCGGGGTCGCTTGGGCGGTGCCGTTGTACTGGGGCGTGCTCCAGACCAAGCTCGCTGACGGCAGTTTCAAGTCGGTGCAACTCGTCGGGCTGGACTCCGCCACCCTGGTGGGCCAGCCGCCCCAGATTCTCACCGGCCGGCTGGAAGACTTGCGGTTGCCCAACGCGATCCTGATCGATGACCTGGCGGTCCAGCGCTTGAGCGTAGGCCGGCCACACCCGCTGGGCATCGGCGATACCTTTGAAATCAACGACCGCGAAGCCCGCGTGTATGGCGTCTGCAAAACGCATCGCTCCTTTCAAGCCATGCCTTACGTGTACACCACATACGAGCAGGCGCTGCAATTCGCCCCCAAGACGCGCAAAATGTTAAGCTTCATCCTGGCGGAACCGGCGCCCGGCTGGTCCGTGGAAAAGACCGCCCGCGAGATTGAGAAGGTCACTCAATTGAAAGCCTACACCGAGCGCGAATTTTTTTGGGCCACGATTTGGTGGTACTTTCGCAACACCGGCATTCCCGCCTCATTCGGCACCACCATCGTGATGGGTTTCATCGTGGGCATCGCGGTGGCGGGGCAGACTTTCTACACGTTCGTGCTGGAGAACCTGCGCCACCTGGCAGCGCTCAAGGCGATGGGGACCAGCAACTGGACGTTGGCGCGCATGCTCTTGTTGCAGGCCTTCACCGTCGGTATCATTGGCTATGGCTGCGGCATTGGCTTGACCACGCTGTTCGGTTTCATCGTGCTGAAGAACGCCCAGCCGCCGTTCCTCATGCCCTACCAACTGCCGCTGGCCACGTTCGTTATGATCATCGTGATCTGCAGCTTCGCGGCGCTGTTAGGCATCCGCAAAGTCAGGAAACTCGAACCCGCAATTGTTTTTCGTGGCTGATCTGATTCCAGACATTGCCGTCCGCACTCGCGGCGTGACCAAAAGCTTCGGCCTCGGTGAAGCCCGCACCCCGGCGCTCAAAGGCGTCGATTTTGAGGCCTGCACCGGTGAATTGCTGATGATCGTCGGGCCGTCGGGCTGCGGCAAGACCACCCTGCTCAGCGTCGTGGCGGGCACGCTGGATTTCGAGGAAGGGGAAATCGACGTGTTAGGCGCGCCTCTGCACCGATTGAAGCCGGGTGAGATCACCGAGTTTCGCAAAAAAAATATCGGCTTCATTTTCCAGCAGTTTAATCTGATCCCCACCCTGACCTGTCTGGAGAACGTGAGTGTGCCCCTGCTCATCAACGGGGTGCCGCGCGCCAAGGCCGGGAAGCGCGCCCTAGAAATGCTGGTCGCCGTCGGCCTCGAAGGCAAGGACGCGAAGCGGCCGACGCAGCTTTCCGGCGGCCAGCAGCAGCGCGTGGCCATCGCGCGCGCCCTCGTGCATGAACCGCGGCTGATTATATGCGACGAGCCGACTTCGGCGCTGGACAGCGAAAACGGCCACAAAATCATGGACCTGCTTTACGCCGTGGCCCGCGCCCCGGGCCGCAGCGTCATCGTCGTCACCCACGACAACCGCGTGTTCCAATACGCTGACCGGATGGCCGAGATGGAAGACGGCCGCGTGCAGCGCATGCATGAGAATTTCAAGAGCAAGCAAGGAGAAAGACAAGTATGAGTGAACCGCGTGCGATTCCCGTAGCTGCCGGCGTAAGGAGGCGGGCGGAGATCTTCGTGTTGAGCGCGCCGTGTTCTTCGGTTGAGAGAGTTCCAGCCCGCCTCCTCACGTCGGCAGCCCCATTTTGGCCGAAACCGGATTTGATCCTGTGATTTATAAGAAACCCAGCTTTTACCTCGCCCTCGCTGGCCTGGCCGGCATGGTGGCGCTCGTGACCCGGTCCCTTCAAACGCCGCCTCGCCCCGCGCCGCTGGTCGAGCCGGCGCGCTCGCCTTACACCAACTCCGTGGCGGCCAGCGGCATCATTGAAGCCGCGAGAGAGAACGTGAAAATCGCCGCGCCCAAAGGCGGACTGATTCAAAAGCTCTTTGTGGAAGTCGGCTCGAAAGTGAAGGCCGGCGAACGGATTCTTCAACTCGACAACCGCGAAGCCCGCGCCCGGCTCCGCACGATGCAAGCGCAACTTGAGTCGCTGCGCGCGGCGCTGCGAACCGACAAGGTTATGTGGGCTGACGCCGCGGACCAATTCAGACGCGTGGAGCGTCTGGAAAAACAAAACGTCGCCTCCGAAGACGAACGCACGCGCAAGGAATTCGCGCTGCAAAACTGGGCCGCGCGCGTCGCGAAGATCGAGGCTGACATCCAGGCCGGCCAGGCCCAAGTCGAGCAAGCCCAAGTCGAGTTGGAGATTCTCACCGTGCGCGCGCCGCGCGACGGCACGATTTTACAGGTGAACGTGCGCGCAGGCGAATTCGCCGGCACAACGCCGGCCGAGCCGCTGACGATCCTCGGCGAGGTGGACAAGCTGCAAGTGCGTGCCGAAGTGGACGAGCAAAACGCGCCGCTCATCGCGACCAACCAGCCCGCTTCAGCGTTCTTGAAAGGCAGCACTTCAAATCCCATCCCGCTGCGCTTCGTGCGCATCGAGCCCTTCGTGATCCCCAAGCGCAGCCTGACTGGCGACAGCACCGAGCGCGTCGATACGCGGGTGCTGCAAGTGATTTTTGAACTCGACCGCCCCCCGTTTCCGATTTACGTCGGCCAGCAGGTGGATGTGTTTATCCGGCGGCCCGCAAACGCCGTCGCGCAAAAGGCCGCGGTGGAAAATCCAAAATGACTTTTATGCCTTGAACGTCAACACCCCTTGACTCCACAATTCGCCATGAGGTTTGAATCTGATTTCGGTAGCGCCGTCGCAGTTTTGTTGACGCTGGCAGCATGGAAGGCCACCGCTGCCAAATCCACCACGACCAACTTGCGCTAAAGGGGTCTTGATATTGGCAAGTAAGGCGGTGCGGGTCACTCTCCCGTCATGGCCCGCAAGGTTGAGAGTCGAGTATCCCGGGGCGATCTACCACGTCATGAATCGCGGCGAACAAAGTTGGCGGAGAGTTGAAGGTTGAGAGCCGAGAGTCCTTTCAACGAGTTCCCGCCAAACAGCGCGTCAATTTTCTTCCGCGTGTTCTCGTCCATTTTAATCAGCGGCGGCCAGGAGCGTTTGAAGCCTTCGCCGGGGAGTTTCTTCGTCGCGTCAATGCCGAGTTTGCGGTCGAGGGCGATTTCTCTGGTGGCCCGGAGCGAGAGATTCAAATCCGCGGCGCTTCCCACACCATCCCATGCGCCTCGGCCACGGCCTTGTGCGTGAGTTTGCCGTTCATCACGTTGATGCCGCCGAGCAACGCCGGTTGGC
>CAZNOE010000280.1:0-7554 GCA_964574525.1 uncultured Bifidobacteriaceae bacterium | reverse complement strand
TCGCGAGGTAGCGGCCGAGGAAATCCATTTCCTCGCGCAGCGGGATTTCCTGCCGTTGGGAACTACTCAATGCGATCCGCAAGAGATCGCTGAGTGACAGGAGCATCTCCTCAGCCGTCGCCGGATCACGGCGCAACAACGTGGCGATGCCGTTGAGGGTGTTGAAAAGAAAGTGCGGTTGCAACTGTGCCTGGAGCGCCCGCAATCGGGCTTGATTCAGCCGGGATTCCAGGAGCACAGCCTGCTGCTCGCGCTCCCGATAACGGTGATGGAAAACGCCAGCGTGCGCCAATCCGATCAATGACACGAACGCCAGACCGTCCAGCACCGCGGACCACCGACCCATGCGCAATGGTCTGGGCGGCGGCATAAATCCGGAGCCTGCTCCAGCAAAAACGTGCGGAAGGTTCGTCGGCAGGCCGGACAGGACTTCAGTGGCGGTCATTTCCCAATTGGTTCGGCTGCCAGCTTCGCTTGAGATCATGACTTTGGTAATCCGATTGGTGCCAACGACGCGAGCGAATGGAGAGAACGATTCGTCACTCTCGCCAGCGGGAGGATCAATCCTTTTCGCCGACGTGTCGGCCCGGTAATTGACCATGACGATCATTGCCTGCCCGGCACCGAAACGCTGCGACAACCACTGACTTGCCCAAACGAATCCAACGCCGGCCGCGACCAGCACGAGCAACCGGCTGCGCCAGAAGGCCGCGTCGAAACTGAATCGCACGCCAATCCACAGGACGTAGGGCATCAAACAAATCCACGCCAAGGCCCAGGGAAAATTCAGACGCGCCATTGCCACGGTTTCGTGCAGGCGAATATTCCAAGCCTTGGCTTCTCCCGCATTGACACGAATCACCGTATTGCCCGCTTTGGCGGCGTCGCTGATGAGCCACCAGACAGCGACGGTCGCCAGGAGCGTCCAACAAATGAAGAACACCGCGACCAGCCATTGGCGGGATCGCGCGGCCGCGACAACCTTGTTCGCGTCTAAACTTGCTTCTGACATCTGAACGCTGGCAGTCGCCGTCCGGAATAGTTCCCACTCGCGACTGACGACGAGCATCAAACACTCGCGATGATCAAAACACGAGTCCGTATTGACGAAGGCAGCTTCGCGCGGGATGAGAGGTGGGTAAGGAGGGTTGAAAGCTGGATGTTATAACGTCCATTTCCGCTCTTGCACTGATGCGATTAGGTCTGAGATCCGAATTGGGGTCAGACCAGCGCGCTCCTCTGGGCCGAAATGTCGGTGAGCGCGAAAGTCGGAAATATCCACGCGGAACTGCCGTCCGAACGACTCGATAAGCTCCCAACCGTCCGCTCCGTCAACGCCCAAATCGCCGAAGAGTGTGAGCGTTGGAGTCAACCGCTCGCGTTTTATTCCTGTAAACTGAGCCACGAACTCCATGACGCTGTCGCCAACATCGGGCATACGATGGCACCTAACTGATCACGACGCACTTCTCGGCTATTGAACCGTCGCCGGCTTTTTCTCCTCACCAAAATCGCCAGCGCTCACCACGACGAGTTTCTTCGGATCAATGCGTCGCTTCATTGCCGCGCTGATTTGTTCCGGCGTGAGCGCGGCGATTTTCTTTTCGAAGTCAGCCTCCCAAAACATGGTGCGGTCGAGGTGGCGCAGGCTGCCCAACGAGCCGGCCAGCGCGCCATCGCTCGAACGGCCCACCTTCAGCGACTGCAAGAAACCCTCGCGCGCTTTGTTCAGTTCATCCGCCGTCACGCCGTCGCGCAACAGACGATCCAGTTCCTCCATCGCGCAGACCTGAAGGCGCGGGAGGTTTTGCGGATTGACGATGGCGGAGATCGTGAAGCTCCCGCGTGGGTCTTGCGACGAAACACTGAGACTGGACGTCACGCCGTAGGACAGTCCTTCCTTTTGGCGAATGCGCACGCCCAGGCGCGATGAGAGCGTGCCGCCGCCGAGAATGTAATTGCCCATCACCAGCGCCGGATAGTCCGGATCGTCATCGCGCGCGGGGAACAAAAGCCCGGCGGTGAAGGTCGCGTTCGCCTTGTCGGGCGTGTTGATTGTGTGTTGGGAAGCGGGGACTTCGCTCTTGATGGGGAAAGCGATGCGCGTGTAGGGCTTGGCCGCCTTCCAACCCGAGAGAGTGTCCTTCAATATCTTTAAACAAGCCTCGTCATCAAAATCTCCGACGAGCGTCAACTCGCCGGCCTGCGATCCCAGGAAATCGCGATACAGTTGCGTGACTTGTTCGTAGGTCACGGATTTCGCGCGTTCGATGGATTCCTCAACGGTCGGCACGTAGCGGATGTCTTCCTTCGGATACGGATTCAACTGCCGTTGCAGCAGACGCGGGGCGAGCATGGCGGGCTCGGTTTTCATCTGCTCGATCGACGCGATCCGTTCACGCTTCATGATTTCGAACTCGTCCTTCGGCAGAAGCGGCTCGCGCAAAACCTGCCGCAGGATTTCGAGCACTGCGGGAATTGTGTCGTGCTTGGCTTGAACCGAGAAGCTGATCGAACCAACGCCACCGCCGCCGCCACCGCCGCCACGACGGCCACCACCCCGGCGACCGCCGCCGGCGAAACCGCCGCCGAGCGTCGCGCCCAAACGGTCGAGTTCATCACGGAGTTGCTGATAGGATAACTTTTTTGTCCCGCGCAACATCAGGTCGGATAGAAAGCCAGTCGCGGGTTCAAGTCCTTTCAAGTTGGTCTCGTCACCGTAGCGCAGCGTGAGCGTGAGGCGCGCCTCCTCGCCGCGCGATTTCTTCGGCAGCAGCGTGACCTTGATGCCCTCGGTCAATTGCTGGCGTTTCACGCGCGCTTCGATCTTCTCTGGCGCGGGATCAAACTCCTCACCCTCCGCCAGTGCGGCACGGCCTTTGTAATCCGCCACCATCGCGGCCACGTCGGGCGTCGGCGGCACGGCCACGCGCTCGGCCTTTTCGGTCGGAATGAACATGCCCACGGTGCGGTTGTTGCGCTGGAGATACCTCGTGGCAGTCACCTGGACTTTCTCCGGCGTGACCTGCTCGATGCGGTCGCGATACAGGAAGTAGAGCCGCCAATCGCCTTGCGCCGCCCATTCGCTCAGCGCCACGCCAATTTGCGCCGTATCGGTGGCGGAGCGCTCGCGGGTTTTGAGAATCTGCTGCTTCGCGCGATTGACTTCCTCTTCGGTGACGCCCTTGGCGCCGACTTCCTCGGTCGTGGCGATGAGCAGATCGCGAACTTCCTCCGGCGAACCGCCGCGAGGCACGGAGGCATCCACGGAGAAAAGACCCGGATCGTGTTCGCGCCCGGATGACGCCGACGCGCTGGTCGCCTTCTTGGTTTCGACAAGCGCCTTGTAAAACCGGCCCGAGGGGCGCGAATCGAGAATATTGGCGAGCACTTGCAACGCGGCATTCTCCTCGTGCGAACCTGACGGTGTATGATACGCCACGCCGACAGCCGCCAGATCGCCGACACGTCGCAACGTTACCATCCGCTCGCCGTCCTGCGCTGGCTCTTCGGTCCAGGCTGAGTCGAGCTTTCGCGTCGGGCGCGGGATCGAGCCGAAGTGTTTCGTCACCATTGCGAGCGCCTTGGCTTCATCGAACTTGCCCGCCACGATCAGGATTACGTTATCCGGCTGGTAGAACTTCCTGTAGAACGCCTGGAGATTTTCGATGGGCACGCGCTCGATGTCGCTGCGGTTGCCAATGGTGGACTTGCCGTAATTGTGCCATTCGTAAGCCGCCGCTTCGATGCGTTTGCCGAGGACCCCCTGCGGAGAATTCTCGCCCCGCTCGAATTCGTTGCGCACGACCGTCATCTCCGAATCGAGATCGGACTTCTTGATGTAACTGTTCATCATGCGGTCCGCTTCGAGCGCGATGGCGAATTCCAGGTTCTCGTCAGACGCGGCCAGCGTTTCAAAATAATTAACGCGGTCCACCGATGTGCTGCCGTTGAAACTCGCGCCGTGTTCCTGCAACGCTTTCGGCACGTTCGGATTCTTTGGTGTTCCCTTGAAGACCATGTGTTCGAGGAGGTGCGCCATGCCGGTTTCGCCGTAACCTTCGTGCCGCGAGCCGACGAGCACCGTCAGGTTCACGGTCACCTTCGACTGCGAATTGTCGGGAAAGAGCAACGCGCGCAGCCCGTTCTCGAACTGGTATTCGGTGATGCCCTCGACGGTGGCAACCTTGCGCGGGGCGGGCGGTTCGGCGGCATTTGTGATGGTGGGAACAAGCAACACGGTCGCGAGCGAGAGAGCAACGGTTCGCCCGGCGAAGCACGTGGAGCGACCTGTGTAGGGATGCTGGGTCTTCATGGGAGCAGCATGACGGTTGAGCGGCCGGGATTCAAGCTCCAACACTTGCGAGTCAAGCAAGGAGCGCACCTGAGGCCGAGCATGATTCGGTTTGATGCTTAGAAAAAACCGGGTCAAGCAGCCAGAGGGTGGCCGAGAGACCCGGGGAATTTGATTAGTTCGGCAGGTTGAACGGTTGGCGCAGTCCTGAACCAAGGATTCCGCACCGTATTGTTAAAAATTCAAAGATCATTCCGATATACACCGGAGGCGAGCTTCCAACCCTTGGTCTTCGGCTCGGCTGTATCCTTGCATAAAGACCAAAACGCCCTCCACAATTCTTGCCATTCACTGATCGGAAGTTGCTTTTTGTTCTGCCAATGTGCGGTTCGCCGCCACAAACGGCGGGTGCGCAACCATGGTGAACCTGTGCCTACTCTCAACGGCGCCAGACGCCAAAGGCCAACAGGTGATAGCTCGTTGCGACCCCAGGTTCGGGGTAGACCGGATTTGGGACGGTCAGATGTGGTGCGCTAAACGATGCAGCTTTTTCAGGAACTCCAGTTCGCCAATCACGCCACCTGATCCCGTAGTTCCTCCTGCGGAACTGGGTTCGTGAGCGGCGGAACCGGCTCTTCCCGCGGCGGCTCCTCTTTCAACTCTGCTTCCTGTGTGCCGGTGACGCCAAGCCATTGTTCGCACGCGGTCACGAGATCGGAATCGGTCGGATAGACGGTCGCCTTTTTGTTTTGCGAAGCCGCCGTGCGCCCTTCGACGATATCCTCGTGTCTGAGAATGTTGGCGGAACTCGGGCGCAGCAAACGGGCGCGACGATTGGCGAGCCAGCGGATGATGATGAGGCCGTTGTGGGCTCGGGTGTGTCCGCGCGGGACATTCGGCCTTGCTCCCAATTCGGACGCCGCGACATTGTGGATGACCTGCCACTGATCCTTCGCGTCAAACGCACTTTGGAGTTCCGCGTCGGAGAGCAGCTCGATGGCTTGCGGAGTTTCGGCCTTAAAATCCTGGGCCGCAAACCAGGCGAGGCCGTGACCGTGGGTGGAAAGATTGATGGCGAGGTCGCGTCCGCTGACAAGCACTTCCTCCGCGCTGACGGAGCGCTGGTCGGGGGGCAGCGACTGAAGCTCGGCTGAATACATGCCGACGATTGAGACAAAGCTCATCCAGAGATCGTTGAATTCGCGATTGGGCATCACATCGGCATCGCCGCCGGGTAAGCCAAACGCCCGGGCATACACATTGCGCCGCTGCTCCGTCGTGAGCCGGCTGTGATGGCCTTTCCAGTGGCGGTAAAGCATGGCTCCCGCCCGTCCGGGGCCGAGGGGCAACATTCCGCGGCTAAACATAGCCACTAGGTGGTCCATCACGTCAAAGAGGCGGGCCTCTTCCAACATGGCTGTGAAGTAAATGGTTTCGAGCGCGCGAAGATTGGCTGAAACGATCTCTGCATTCGTGTCTTCACTCTGCCCCGCCAGATCTGCGCTGACGGGTGACTGGCCACTGCCGTTCTCCTGCACCGGAGATTTTTGCTTTCTATCCATACCTGCGATACTAGCACGTCACATTCCCGGTGCAATCGTTAGAGGTCAGTCACTTACGGGCAAAAATCCATGCTGCATCCTCTGGCCACGGGCAAAAGGGCCGCCGCCCGAAGGGTTTTCGGTAAGAGACCGCCGGGCTTCCCTGTAGCAGCGGTCTATGACCGCTGATCAATCTCAAAATCCCAATGAATTTCGGCGGTCACAGACCGCCGCTACAGTTTCAACTCCGCGTCAACTCGATTCTAACTCTTACTTGTCATCTTACTCTTACTCTTAATCCCCTCCCCTCAATACGTCCCGATATCCGAATGCGACAGCACCGTGACGGGCGGCACGCGGCGCTGCTTGAGCGCGGGATAATGTTTCCACGGCGTGAACAATCGTGCCGTGAACCAGTCCCGTCTGGAGAACCTTGCTGACCACCTTGTTGTCCGGCAGCACCAACGTGAACAGTTCCGCGCCCGCCAAATAGCGCACGCGGATTCCTTGCTTCGTCGCGAACAGCGGCGTTAGTCTGCTGGCCATGAAGCAATCCCTTCTCGCCGCCAGCCTGGCCGTCGCCACCGCTCTCTCTGTCTTTGCCGATGCGCCGAAGTTACCGGGTGTTGGCGCCACGATGCAGGAGGCGATCACCAAAAACGAAATCGCCGGCGCGATCACCGTCGTCGTCGCCAAGGACAAAACCGTTCACCTGGAAAACACCGGCTTTGCGGATGTCGCCTCCAAACGGCCGATGACCCCGGACACGTTGTTCTGGATCGCCTCCATGACCAAGCCCGTCACGGGCGCCGCGATTCTCATGCTTCAAGACGAGGGCAAGCTCAACGTCGCTGATCCCGTCGCGAAATATCTGCCCGAGTTTGCCAGCTTGAAAACCCCTTCGGGCAAGCCTGCCAACCTGACCATCTCGCAAATCCTCACCCACACCTCCGGCCTCGGTGAAGCCGGCGGCGACGCGGCGCGACAGGCCAAAACGCTCGCCGACCTCGTCCCCCTCTGGCTCGCCGCCCCGATGCAATACGAGCCCCGTGAAAAATGGAAATACACGCAGAGCGGCATCAACGCCGCCGGCCGCATCGTCGAAGTAGTGAGCGGCATGACCTTCGATGCGTTTCTGCAAAAGCGACTCTTTGATCCGCTCGGGATGGCGAACACGACGTTCTATCCCACCGCCGAGCAACGGGCCCGTCTGGCCACCGCCTATGCGAAAAACAAAGATACCGGCGCACTCGAACCCGTGCCGCCGCGAGCCGACTTCGGTTCGCGCGACCGCCCGCCCCAGGGCAATGGCGGACTGTATTCCACCGCGCCGGAATACGCGCGGTTCTGCCAGATGCTGCTCAATGGAGGTACGCTCGAAGGCCGCCGCTATCTGAGCGCCGCCGCCCTGAAATTCCTGTCCACGCCGCAGACCGGCAATCTGCCCACGGGCTTTTTCCAAAACGAAACCTACGGGAATCGCGGCACGAACTACGGTTGGGGCATCGGCACCTGTGTTCTTCGCACGCCGCACGAAGGCGTGGCGGAAATGCTTTCACCCGGCAGCTACGGACACGGTGGCGCGTGGGGCACGCAAGCGTGGATTGATCCGGTCAAAGGCGTCGCCTACGTCCTGATGGTGCAGCGCTCCAACTTCCCCAACAGCGACGCCAGCGACGTCCGCCGCGAATTCCAGAAAGCCGCCGCGACCGCGTTGGC
>CAZNOE010000279.1:0-7554 GCA_964574525.1 uncultured Bifidobacteriaceae bacterium | reverse complement strand
AAACGAGGTTGGAGAGGGGAGTTTGGGCGCGGGCGGTCGGGAGCAGCAGAAAACAGAAACATCCAACAACCAACATCCAACACCGAACCTCCAATGAAACGCGGCGGTTCGGCGCATTGGGCGTTGAGTGTTCGGTGTTGGGTGTTGGATGTTTAGAATTCACAGGTCTCAATAATCAATCGAGTAATCCACTCCGCCATCCGTCACGGTGCCGCTCACGGAGAGCGTTGCGCAGGCTTTCAGGCAGAAGGGACACGCGCCGATTTTTCCGCAGAGCCGCGCTTTGCCGGCCATGGACAATTTTCCTTCCGTATCCAATCGGTAGCCCAGTGCCCAGGACGCCTCCGCGCTGATGATGCAAATCAAGTCGGCGCTTACCCCCAGTTTCTGTCGGCCACCAATGCTGCCGAAGCGCGGGCCGCCCTGATAAAAGAGCGCGTAGTTCACATTCGCGCTGACATCCAAAAGGCAGCTTGAGGAGCCGAAAAGAATATCGGAAAGCGAAACTCCCGCGCCGAACTGGAGATAGATTCCGGTGAATTCGTTGGCGCTGGTGATCAAGACTTCCTCCACTTCCGGATCAATGAACTTCAGCGGGTCCAGCGAGCAAGCGTGGCCGGCGAAAATTCCGACGTTAAAATCCACCGGAATGGCGATGATGGTGACGGTCGCTCCCGCTTTGGCCGCGATATAATTTTCGAACTGTCCGATGGCC
This sequence comes from uncultured Bifidobacteriaceae bacterium, assembly GCA_964574525.1. GTDB lineage: Bacteria > Verrucomicrobiota > Verrucomicrobiia > Limisphaerales > JADLHS01 > WYBW01. The sequence continues at coordinate 6,839 of CAZNOE010000279.1, read as the reverse complement.
AGCGACGCGCCAAAATTATTGATGCTGCCGCCTTTGAATCCGATTTTTCCCAGCACCTCAAACGACCCGCCGATGCCGAGCACCGCGCTGCTTTGCAACGTCCAGCGCGCCTCGATGTTGAGGTTGAGCGGACCGCCACCGGACACGCCCAGCCAATCCAGTGGAATGTCTTTCGCGCCCAGGGTCACTTCCGCCGCGGGAGCGCCTTCCGGAATGCAGCTCAACGCCGTGGATTGCGAGTTGAGTTCCTTGATGTCCATGTAGGCCATGAACTTCATCTCGTCCGGCAAATTCATTTTGATTTCCGAATCGAGATGAATCCTGCGCAGCGAATCGCCTTCAAACGTCGGCGCGCCGCGAATCTTGGCCGAGAGCAACGAACCGCCCATGGCACCCCCGCCCTTCATGCCTTGAAACAACCCATCCTGCGCCCCGGCGAGGTGCGAACTCAACCCGTCGCGGATCGAACGATTCACCTGGTCGAACAGCACATCCATCAACTGATTCAGCAGAAAATTCTTGTCGTATAGAAACTGGCGGAACATGGTCTGGTAATTGGCCGTCAGCGACGAACCAAGGAAAGCCATGGTGAGCCGCTCGCGAATCTCGCGTTTGGCCCGCGCCGGGTCGGCCGTGAAATAATCTCCGTTGTTCGCCACCGTTGCCGAAAACAAATTCGACACACTGACGCCGGCGGCCTGCACAAAAGTCGTCAACGTGGCGCCGGTGTGGTTGGCGATGTTCAGGGCTTCGTCAATATCCGAATCCAACGCGACGGTGCCGACCTGCATGCGCACCTGGTTGAACTCCGAACGCAATTGCCGCATCTCGCCTTCGATTTTCGCGAGTGTCGGTTCTAGGTCGGTGAGCAGTCCGTTGACGAGTGAATCGTCGAGATTCACGGTGACGCCCGGCAGGCCCTGGTCGTGGGCAAGCTTCTGGATCATCGCGCGCACGACGTGACGCTTGCCGCTGCCGTCCTTCTCCAGCGTCTGGATGAACAGGCCGAGCGTGTCGTCGGCGTTCACCAGCGTTTGATTGAGCTGACCGAAAAGTGTATTCGCCTGCCCGGCCGTGCCATTGAGATTCATGATGGCCGTCCGGAGGCCGTTGCTGTTCGCGCCGATGATGGCGGGAGTCTTCGCCAGCAGGTTGGCCTTGCCTCCCACGAGTTCGGCGGCAAGGGCATTGTAAAGCTTGTCCTCCACGTTGTTGCCCGCGTCCGTGAGCGCAGCCGCAAGCACGGGGCGAAACAAACCTTCCGCGTTTTCGCGCATGACGTTTTGCAGGCTGCGGAGACCGCTGGTGAGGCCGGTGGTGTTGAGCGCCGCGCCAAGTTCCGCGTGAATGGCGTCGGCAACCGAGTTGAGGGGCGCGTTGATTTCGTTCAACGCGTCATTGGCAAAGTCCAGCACCTTGATGCGCGGCAGTTGGAGGTTGATGTCCTGCGCGAAATCGAGGTCCACCTTGCCGGGCGAGATTTGCTTGAGGCGGCTGTCCACGTCAATCACCGGCAGAATGACTTTCGCGACGCTGAAGCCGGAAAACTCGCGCAACACCGCGTTCCAAGTCAGCGGATAATCGAAACCGGCCACGTCAATCCAGTTTTGTTGCGCCCGCATGCGGTAGGTCTCGTTCGGAGAATTGCGGTAATCGGCTATGGACACCGCGGTGTGCCAGCCGTCCGCATTAAGGTCGAACTTCGGCGTGTTAAAATAATTTTGCGCCCCGTTATTCCAGCCGCGATTCTCGGCCTTGCCTTCTTCCGCCGCCCAACCGCCCATCATGTCCAGGTTTGCCGTGGTCGGGCCGGTGGGCGTGACGTGAAAGTGCGTTTTGATGTCCTGGAAAAACGGCACACGGATCCGCCCGGCCAGATTGTAGAATCCGGCGGCAGGACGCCCGAGCGTTTCCCAGTTGTTGAAGTAACCATCGCCCGCCGTCGTGATCGGATAGAAACTTCCGCCCGGTCCCTGCAATTGGAGATTCGCGGGAACGGCGAAACGCGAATCCACGCCTTCCACCTGGGTTGCCGCCGTGGCGAGATTGCCGTTGGATTTGATGCACAGCGCGGCTTGGAAGGCTTGCGGAATGAAGGGCAATTTGGTTTCGCCGCCCAGCACCAGATAGCGTTCCGTCACACTGCACGCGCCGCCGGTCCTGGGTCTGAATTGGAGGCTCAACAGTTTCAGGTCGCTGTTCCAATAAACCAGATGCTTGGTGTCAATGTTGGCCGGCAGCCGCGCGGAATCGAGATTGCCGCGGCACAAAAACTTCATCCGCTCAAACTCCACCGGAAAGCCCGACGGGACGGGCAGCGAGATCACGCCGTCCGTGCGCGATTCTTCGTTGTCACTGCCAAGGAAGGAGAGGCGATAGCTTTGGAACGTGAACGCATAACCGTAAAGCGTCCGGTTCGCCGGAAAACTCGCGGACTCGTGAATCCCGCTGACGCCACCGAAGCGCACATAGTATTTGGAGCGCGCGGTGAGGGGATACAACCCGGTGTCCGTGCCGGCGATAAAACTTCGTCCTTGCGCCGGCGCGCGGAAGTTCAGTCCCGCGTAATTCGCGAACCCATCGGCGTAGTTTGCCTGAAAGGGACGTTCGACGTAGGTGACATCGTTGCTGTTCCCATAACCGGTGTGCAACATCCGCACCGGACGACGCGCATCCTGTTCGCCCGCGAATTCGTCAGCGCGCAGGAACGTGCCGGAGATATAATAATCGCCGGTCGTCACGTCGCTCGTGCGTTGCGCGAAATCACTTCCGCCAACGAAGCCCCAGGTGAGGTTCGCCGGAGGAATCGTGCCGGACGCGAGCAAGCCGCCCTCCGGTGTGAAGTTCAACCGGCCCAGATCGGTGGTGAAGTTCAACACCTGCGCGCCGATGATCGGAGCACCGCTGCACGAATCGGCGCCGCAATCCCGCGCGTACGGCACCGGCACCGGTCCCGAGAGCAGCAACTGGCTGGCGCCGTCAATCAAATCGTCGGTGATGATGAGCGTGCCGCCGGTCGCGGGAATGTGGCCGCCGACGTTGCGGTTCATGTAGGGGAAGTGCGGACGGTATTCCGAAGCGCCGAGTTGTGCGGACATCGAGAGCCGCGCCGCGCCGTTCGTGTCGGGCCGCACGTAAACCGGCACGCCGGCGACGGCGGCGATGTTGCGATAGTAGCCGTCGTTCGAGATGCGGTCGGCGGAAAGTTGACTCACGAGATTCGTGCGTTGCGCCGCGAGATCGTCGTCTTCCTTCTGCCGGACGAACTGGAGCGCCTGCGCTTCAGGAATGAAGAACTCGCCCTCCGGAATGCGCCACACGATTTGCGGCGCACCAATCCAGAACGGTTTCGTCTCCTCGGAGAACCAAAGGCGATTCGTGTTGTAGGAAGCGGCGGTGAAAACGACGGGCGAAGTCGTGGGCAAAAGGTCCGGTCCCAGCGTAACGTTGGATTTTGACGCGAATGGCCGCACGACACGCGAGTTCGTGGTGACGCTCAGGCCGAAACCCGCGGGAAACCACGCTTCGAGATTCGTCGCCACCATTCCCGCAGCGCTGAGGGTTGCGCCAGGCAGCCGATAGCGAATGCCATTCGTCTCGAAGAATTGCGTGGGGTTGGCCAGGCTGAACGAGCCGTTCAGGTTCGTGGCGAAACCATTCGCACCGAGATTCACGTTGAACGCCGCACCGCCGCCGAACTTGAAACCGGGCGCGACCGCCAGCAACGCACCACCCGCGCCGATTTGCAGTTGCGACGCCAGATGCGTCGGCGCGGTGATGGTGCCGTTCGTCGGCGTGTTGATGACGTTGGTGAGAACAGTCTCAATGTTGCCGAAAAAAACGTGGCCGTTGAAGTGGAGCAGTCGTGCGGCGTCAGTGGCTTCCGTGCCGTCGTTCGAGAACGCGCCGCCGTTTTCGCTGTGCGAGAGCGTAGCGGTCATTTGATGGAAATTGTTGACCGAATCCAATTGCACGCCGGTGTCCGGCTCGACGTTCATGGATTGGTTGAACGTGTACAGGCCAACCGGTGTTGACGCGTTGTAGGCCGCGAAGTTGAATGTGTTCGAGTAGGTGTTCGGCTTGACGGCGAGCGGCACGCCGGAAGGCGCAATTTGCAAGCCGGCGTCGAATTTGTACGCGACCGGGGAATTCGACGGCGCGGGACCGAAGTCGTAAAACCGCCAGAACGTCGCGTTGGCTTTCATGCCGAAGGCGTTCGCTTGATAGCCGCCGTTGATGGCGAAGTAGCGCTCGTTGAACGGAATGTCCACTGCCGCGAGGAAATGCACGCTGCCATCGCCGAGATACGCCGTCGAGCCGGTCCACGCGGGCGCGCTGACGAACGAGCCGTTGTAGCCGTGACCGGTGGCATCGCCGGCGGTCGTGCTCGTGCCTTCGTCCAATCGCCAGCAGGCGAGCAGATTGGTTTCGTTCCCGGCGAGCGGACGGTTCTTGAGCGTTTGGATTTCGTTCGTCGTAAGCGCGCGATTCCAAACCGAGATTTCGTCGAGCGCGCCGTGAAAGCGTTCGGCGTAAACCGAGGGCGTGTAGGCTCCGATTAAAACCGGCTGGCTATTCGTCGGCGGCCCCGGTGAAGCCCACGAGCCGGTACCGACAACCGCACCATCGAGCCACATTTTTCCGCCCGCCGCATCCACCGTCAGCGCCCCGTGATGCCAGCCGCCATCGGCGACGATGGCGACCGAGGTGGCGTCCATCGCACCGATGAAGCCGGGACGATAAAAAAATGCGCGCAGCTTTCCGCTTTGCACGAACATCGCCCAACCGTTACCGCTGGCGTCGGCGTATTTGCTGACGATGCCTTGCACGAACGAGACGGTGTTGGTGGTGCGAAACCAGCCCATTGCCGTCAATGGGTAGGCGTTCAGATTCGTGTTGTGCGGCACCTGCACGTAGCCGCCCACGCCGTCGAAGCGCAGGCAATTCGTCGCCATCATCGAGAGCGCGATGGGCGCGGCGGAAGTTTTCCAAGCGACGTTGCCGTTGAGCGTGGCCGTGCGTGCGGTGGGCGTGGCATCGGCGCTCGTCGTGTTGATGCCCTCATCGAAATGCCACAGACTGAGCAGGCCGTCCGCGTTGCCATTGAGCCGGCGATGCTTGAGGTAATTGAGTTCGTTCAGGCTGAGGGCGCGATTCCAAATACCCACGTCGTCAATGTCGCCGGCGAACGTGTTAGTGGCGAAAGCGCCCACGCCATAGCGGCCAATCGTGATGGGGGTGTTCGTCGTCGTCGGGCCGGCCGTGCCGGTCCAACCTTGCGGCGTGCCGCGCGAAACGCCGTCAATGTAGATCGTGCCGCCGCTGGGTGCGACGACCAGCGCAACGTGGTGCCATTGACCGTCCGCGATGAAGCCGCCATCGAAACCCGGGTCGCCGGGATAAACGAAATTCGATCCGTTGCGAAAATACCAGGCGCGCAACCGGCCATTGTAAACGTGGAACGAGTACCCGTTCGCCGAGCTGGACACATATTTGTTAACGATTCCATCGTAAAGCGGCGCGGTGCGGAAGGTGCGGACCCACGCGGTGATCGTGAGTGGGTACGCATTCAACGCGGCGTCGTGAGGGACGGCGACGTAACCGTTGGTGCCGTTGAAGCGGAGACAAGCACCCGCCCCGGATTGTGCCCGCGCCAACAGCGGCGTCAGCAGCAGGCCCGCAAGAGAAAGGAATGACGTCAGTCGAATGGTAGCCCGCCTTTGGGCCGCGCATCGCGTCCTTTTAATCGGATCGAAACGGTAAACTCCACGCCAGCAACCAAGTGCCTCGAGTGTTGTGATGCGTGCATCATCCGGGTTCTTACACGAAAATCAAGCGCCATTATGAATTGAATTTGTGGCTCTTGAATTGGGGTGGAACCTACAGCATCGCGCGGGCGATGCTGTTCCACCAGAGGTCGTGCAGTTCAGGCAAGTCCCAACTGAATTCGGTAACGCCGGTCTTGACGGCAAGCTTGTTGCCGCCCACTTGGCCGATGCACATCGCAGGAACGCCCATGAGTTTCGCGCGCTCGACAACTTTCACCGCATCGAGCGGCTTGCAGGTGATGACGACGCGGGATTGGGTTTCGCCAAACAGCAAAGCGTCGAGACGAATGTCTTTGACTGCGCTCAAGTCGATCGTCGCACCGATGAGCCGGGGCGTTTCGCGGGCGATGAGCTGGCTGATGCAGCTTTCGGCGAGACAGACGGCCAGGCCGCCTTCGCTGCAATCGTGCGCGCTTTTCACGAGGCCGCTTTGGATCAGCCCCAGCAGCGTGGTGTGCAGCGTGCGGGCCTGTTCGAGGTCGCAACGCGGCGGCGTACCGGTTTTCCGGTCATGCACGACTTGCAGATACGCGCTGCCGCCCAAGCCTTGCAATGGATCGTCCGCATCCATCGGCTCGCCCAGCAGGATGATCGCGTCGCCTTCATCCTTGAACCACTGCGTTGTGACGTGCTCGGGTTTTTCGATCAGGCCGACGACGGCGACTGTCGGCGTGGGATCAATCGGTCCGGCGGGACTTTGGTTGTAGAGCGAGCAGTTGCCGCCGGTGACAGGCGCGTTGAAGGCGCGGCAGCCGTCGGCCAGACCGCGCACGCTTTCCTTCATCTGCCAGAATAGCTCCGGCTTGTGCGGGTTGGCCATGTTGAGATTGTCCGTCGCGCCCAGCGGGATCGCGCCGGAGCACGCCAGATTGCGGCAAGCTTCAGCCACCGCGATCTTGCCGCCTTCGTAAGGATCGAGATAAACGTAAGTGCCGTTGCAGTCCACAGTCAGGGCGATCAACTTCTCGGGGAGCGCACGCGTCTCGCGTGCTGCGTCCGGCGTCGCGCCGG
>CAZNOE010000278.1:0-7563 GCA_964574525.1 uncultured Bifidobacteriaceae bacterium | reverse complement strand
CTGGCGATATTCGTGCCAGGACTAGGATCCCAGGCCAAAGTAACGCTTTGAGAGGCTTGAGCGGACAGGCGGGGAGAGGTGAAGAACAAGCCAATCACGACCACTGCGAACAATAAGTATCTTTTTTGCACAACGTTTAGAACCCTGGTGTTAATCCAAACAACGTGACCCACGCTTCCATCTTGAAACGGAGTCACGGCTTGCAAAGCACCGGGCTTGCCAACGCACGTTTGCTGCGGCCTGAAGGCGATCCATAACGCGAGCGACGATGAGACAAAGCGTATTGGCAGGGGTTTGGAAGGACTGTTCGTGTTCTCTGCGGGGTGAAGGAATGGCGTGCGAAGCGCCCCCCGTCGAAAGCTTGTGTCGTTTCGGGATTCTCACCACTGGTTTGTCTCCCGACTGGACTTTTCCGGCTCGCGAACTGGCGTCGTACGTTGACTGATTCGAGCGGACCGTGTTCAGGGTCGGTGCGACAAGCTGGGTGTAGCGGGCTGACGGAATCCTGTGCGTGACAAACCTCCTTGCACAGCTGATGGCGCTGTGGTTGATTCTCCCTCGTGCAACTGAAACGCACGCTCCGCGATTTGCGAAGAGTCGCGAAACCAGCGCTGGCTGGTCTGCTGGCGGCGCTGTTGCTCGCGTTCGGGTTGCTGGCGGCGGGCGGTTCGCTGCACCGGTCGCTCCATCACGAGCGCGGCGCAGGCGCTAATTTCTGCGCCGTTTGCTTATTCGCCAAAGGGCAGGTCGAGCTTTCGGACATTGCCCCGCTTCTCATTTCGGTTGTGTTCTTTCTGCTGTGCGGTTTGCTGGCGGCCAGCGCCGGTGTTCCGTGGAGTGTTGATTCCCTCCTGCCGCCGGGGCGCGCACCGCCTCCCCTTTCTCACATTTCCTGAGTTCGCCGGCTCGTGGCCGGGCCGGTTTTCCGTTTTGTCGGTTGACGTAAACCTTTTGGCGTTCGCTTTTGGCGGGCGCAATTTCTGGAACTTTTATGAAACCTTTGAGAATGAAGAGATGGACCGCTTTGGTTTCCGCGTTGGTACTGGGCACAAGCGTGCTTCAAGCGCAGGAGACCAATGAAGTCGAGCAGTTGAAGCGGCAACTGCGGCAGATGCAGGAGAATTTTGATCGCGCGCAGCGCGAACAGAAACAGCAAATCGAAGCGCTGACGCAGAAGCTCGATGCCTTGGCCAGGCAACAGGCGGCCGAGACAGAAAAGAAAAAACTGGAGCAGGAATTGGCAGCGTCATTGCAGCAGAGTCAGCCGCCCGCATCGGCTGCTGCGGCTACGGTCACGCCATCGGCAGGTTGGTCGCCGACCGCGCCCATCCGAATTGGGCGGGGCGGGACGTACATGGACATCTCGCTTGATGGCCTTTTCGCCGCGGGAGCTTCGACAGCGAACGACATCGAAGGCGGCACGCAGTTGGGTGGACACGATCCGAACCAGCGGGGGTTCACAGTGGAGAACGTCGAATTGACATTTAGTGGCGCTGTGGATCCGTATTTTCGCGCTCAAGCCAACGTCGTTCTCCAACTCGACTCCGGTGGCGAATCGTTCATCGAGTTGGAGGAAGCGTATGCGGAAACCACGTCGCTGCCGTGGAACCTGCAAGTGAAGGCGGGACAGTTCTTCACCGAGTTCGGCCGGCTGAATCCGCAGCATCCGCACTCGTGGGCGTTCGTGGATCAACCGCTGGTCAACGGGCGCTTCCTCGGCGCCGATGGGCTGCGCAATCCCGGCGCGCGGATTTCATGGCTCGCGCCGACGCCGTTCTATTCCGAGTTGTTTTTCGCGGTGCAAAACAGCCACGGCGAAACGGCGTTCAGTTTCCGCGACGGACACGAAGGCAACCCGTTTCTTGGCCGGTTGCACGACGCGGGCCGCGTGAAAGCGTTCAACGATTTGTTGTTCGTGCCGCGCTATGCGGCCTCATTTGACCTCACAGACACGCAGACGTTGCTGTCGGGCATTTCCGCCGCTTTCGGTCCCAATGGTTCCGGCGTGACGACGGACACGCAGGTTTACGGCGTGGACTTGTACTGGAAATGGAAATCCGCCAACGCGCATGGCGGCTTTCCTTTCGTGTCGTTCCAGACTGAAGCGATGCTGCGGCGCTATCAACTCGGGGCATTCTCGGAAGATCTTAATGGCAACGGTGCGCTCGATCTCAGCGAACCCGACATCAATGGCGACGGGGTCATTGACTCTGTACCGCGCGAAACCATCACTGACTGGGGCTGGTATGGTCAGGTGCTCTATGGATTCCGCAAAGGCTGGGTCGCCGGTCTGCGCGGCGATTATGTGGCGCCGACGAGGCTGGCGAATTACGAAGCCGTCTTCGGCCCTGATCCTGAAAGGCTCAGCCGCTGGCGCATTTCGCCGAACCTGACCTGGTATCCCAGCGAGTTTTCAAAAATCCGGTTGCAATACAATTATGATGACCGCCGGGGCCGGGGCATTGACCATTCGGTCTGGTTGCAGTTCGAATTCCTCCTGGGAGCGCACGCTGCACATAAATTCTGAACCACGTTTGTCTGCACATCGAATCGAACTATTATGAAGACGATACTTCTTACTTTCTGCGCGTTTGCGGTGTTGATCCCGGCGGCCTTCGCGAAAATCAACGTCGTGGCCACGACGCCCGACCTCGCGGCCATCGCCCGGGAAATTGGCGGCGAACAGGTTGAGGTCACAGTGTTGGCAAAACCCACGGAAGACCCGCATTTCGTGGACGCCAAACCCAGCTTCATCGTGAAGCTCAATCATGCCGACGTTTTGATCGAGGGCGGAGCAGAACTCGAAATTGGCTGGCTGCCCAAGCTGCTCGAACAGGCGCGCAACCCGAAGCTGGCGCCGGGCGCGCCCGGCTACGTCGCGTGCGCGCAAGGCGTCCAGATGCTCGAAGTGCCGGCCACACTCGACCGCTCGAAAGGAGACATTCACGCGGCTGGCAATCCACATTTCCTGGTGGATCCCGTCAACGCCAGGATCGTGGCGCAACGTATCGCGGAGGCGTTCTGCGCGCAGGACGCGAAATTGTGCGACACCTATCGCGCGAACTTCAAAAAGTTCACGGACGTCCTCGATGCGAAGCTAGCGGCATGGCAGAAGCAACTCGAACCATTCAAAGGCCAGCAAGTTGTGGCATATCACAACTCGTGGCCTTACTTTGCCAACCGCTTCGGGCTGAAGATGGACCTGTTCCTCGAACCCAAGCCCGGGATTCCGCCAACGCCCGCGCATCTCGCGGAGGTCATCACGAAAATGAAGGCCGACAAAGTGCATGTCATCATTGTGGACCCCTACTTGAACCGCAGAACTGCGGAAACCGTCGCGCGCAATACTGAAGCGACCGTTGTGGACGTTGCGCAATTCCCTGGTGGCGTAAAAGGAACGGACGGTGGCTATATTCAGTTGATGGATTACCTCGTCAACGCGCTGGCCAAGGCGCTGGGCGAAAAGAAGTGAGATGAACGCTCGCCCTCACCACCCTCCCCCCATGAACCCATGCGCAAAAGCGGGAGCAAGCTCCACGCACTCCAAACGCTCCGCGTGTTCGGGCGCCTCGGAAGTCGCGAAGCGTTTGGAGTGCGCCCGGCTTGCCGGCGCTTTCGGTTCAGGGAAGGCGCGAATGTTTTCGGGGAAATCTCTCCTTGGGCGAGGGCGTAACAACCGAGCAAAACAAATATCGCCATGAGTGAAATGTTAACGGTGATGAAGTGGCCGGCGCTCGCGTGCCTGCTCCTGCCGGGAATGCTCGTTTATCTCGGTCTGCACATCGTGCGGCGCGAGGTCATCTTTGTTGATCTCGCGCTGGCGCAGGTGGCGGCGCTGGGCACGTGCGTTTGCCTGATGCTCGGGCACGAGGCCAGGGAAGCTCATACTTTTTTCTGGTCGTTTGGCTTCACGCTGGTCGGCGCGGCCATCTTCGCTTTGACGCGAGCCAGGGAGCATCACCGCGTGCCGCAGGAAGCGTTGATCGGCATTGTCTATGTGGTGGCGGCGGCGTTAGGTATTTTGCTTCTAAGCCGCAGTCCTGAAGGAAATGAAGAATTAAGGCGCACGCTCATCGGCGACGTGCTGCTGGTAAACCCGACGGAAGTGATGAGGACGTTCGCGATTTACCTGGGTATCGGCGCAGTACACTTCGTATTTCGGAAACGGTTCGTGATGCTGTCCTTTGAACCGGAGCGCGCGGCGGCGGCCGGGCTGGCGTTGCGCTGGTGGGATTTTCTTTTCTACGGGCTGTTCGGCCTGGTCGTCACGAGCTTTGTGCAGATCGGCGGCGTATTGCTGGTGTTTTCGTATCTCATCGTGCCGGCGGTATGCGCAAATTTTCTCACGGCGCGGCTCGGCGCGTTGCTGGCCATTGGCTGGACCACGGCGACGGTCGCCAGCGTCGTTGGCCTCTATCTGGCGTACCGCTTCGATTTTCCGACCGGCGCGGCGATTGTCTGCGTGCTGGGTGTGGCACTCGTATTAGCTGGCGTGTGCGCGCGTTTCCGCAAGACTGGCGGAAGTGCATAAAATACTAAACGTCCGTAGTTTAGACGGGGATTGGACGACAAGAGTCCACTTGCCCGTTTGCATGGTTTTTGCTGATTTAACAACAACTGGTTTTGAACCATGAAGAGTGTCGAAAGATCAGACAATCGCCTGGATACGAATACTGGGCCGAGGAATTCAGCACCCGGGGAAAACTCCCAATCGTCCAGGCCGTCCATCATCGCCATCCAGAATCTGCGCGTGGAATATCCCGTGCGCGACCTCGGCACCAAGACCAAGGTAGCCGTCCACGACCTCACCCTGTCCGTCTATGCCGGGGAAGTGTTCGGCTTCCTCGGACCGAACGGCGCGGGCAAGACTTCCACGATGAACGTGCTGCTGGGATTCGTCCATGCCACCCGCGGCAGCGCGAGCATCTTCGGCGTGAACGTCGAACAAGCCATAGCGCGCCAGCGGCTCGGCTATCTGCCCGAGATGACCTATTACTACAAGTTTCTTACCGCCGAGGAACTGCTCCGCTTCTACGCGGTGATTTTTGGTATCCCGCGCGCGGAGCGGGCGCGGCGCATAGACGAAGTGCTCAAGCTGGTTGAACTCGAACACGCGCGCAAACGGCTGATTAAGACCTACTCGAAAGGCATGCAACAGCGCGTGGGCCTGGCCCAGGCGCTCATCAACAATCCCGACCTGCTCATCCTTGACGAGCCGACGAGCGGACTGGATCCGTTGGGCCGCATGAAAGTGCGCGCCATCATTCAGCGGCTGAAGAACGAGGGTAAAACCGTCTTTTTCTCGTCGCACGAACTCGGCGAGGTTGAAACAGTCTGCGACCGTGTCGCCATCATGCACCAGGGCGAATTGAAAGTGGAAGGCCACGTGGAAGAACTGGTCCGCAAACACCAATGCAATCTCGAACAACTCTTTCTCAAGATCGTCGGCTACCAACCTGAATCCGCCTGACGCATGAAAAACTCACTCGCCATCGCCAAGGTCGTTCTTCTGGAAATGTATCGCCGTAAGGATTTTTATGTCCTACTCGCCCTGACGGTGCTGATCACAGCTCTGATGGGATCGGTAACTTTTTTCGACGACCCGAAGATCGGCCGCTACCTGAAGGAGGTCTGCCTTGGCCTGATCTGGCTTTCATCGCTGTTCATCGCCATTGCTACGATGGCGCGCCAGCTTCCAGCGGAGCGCGAAAGCCGCACGATCTTTCCGCTCATGGCCAAACCCGTGTCGCGCGGGCAGGTGCTGTTCGGAAAATTTCTGGGTTGCTGGTTTGCCTCGTGCGCGGCGTTGCTGTTGTTCTATGTTTTTTTCGGCCTCGTGGCGGCCTCGCGTGAGCACCTGTGGCCGGTCGCCAATTATCTCCAGGTCTGGTCGCTGCACTGCATGATGCTCGCCGTGGTGATTGCGCTCACGCTGCTCGGTTCGTTGCTGCTCAGCTCCGTGGCGGCCAACGCCACCATAACTGTGATCATCACCGTGGGGATTCTGCTCGTGGGCCGTCATCTCCACAAAGTGGCGTTGCGGGCGGGCAACCTGCCGGGAACGCTGCTCACCGGCCTGTACTATCTAATTCCGCATCTGGAGTTGTTCGACGTGCGCGATCTCATTATCCACAACTGGCCGCTCATCGGCTGGCATATCTGGGGCATCGCGGTGCTGTACGCGATGGTCTATGCGGCGCTTTTGCTGTTTGCCTCATGGCTGGTGTTTCGCAAAAAGGCGTTTTGATGAAATCCACACGCACTTGCTTGCTGGCAGTCACGTTTCTTTTGGTCACCTGCGCCGGCATCGCCGCGCGGCTGGACTGCTGGTTCATGTGCTGGCCGGGCAACCGCGCCAAATCCTTCAATCCGCTCGACGTGTTCATCGGCGAAGGACAGAAAATGTTCGCCGCGCACTTTTATCGGAAGGCGGACGTGTATTTCCACAGCGGCTACTATCCGACCATTTATGACAACCGCGAAGGTGTTCAGACCCCGCACATCGCCGAGGACGCCGGTGCGGTGGAAGGCAAAAACACCGGCGGCGACGAGCTTAGCTTTCTCGGCCCGCCGCGAGATTGGATTGATCGTTTCAGCCGGGAAATGTTTCCTGCCGTCCACACGGAACTCAACAGCGGCGGCGCCAACGGCAAGGAGGACGCGGGTGCGGTGCGCGAGATTTTGCCGTGGCTCAAGGTGGCCGCGGTGCTCGATCCCGAAGCGCCGGAAACCTACACCGTCACCGCCTTCTGGCTGCGGCAAAGGTCGGGCAAGACGAGAGAGGCAGAACTTTTCTTGCGCGAGGGTTTGAAAAATGTTCCGGGCAATCCTGCAATTCTCTTCGAGCTGGGCCGGATCTATTTCGAGGACCACAAGGATACGACGCGCGCCCGCAACCTTTGGCGGCAGGGAGTGGCAGAGTGGCGGAAACAGGAGGGCGACAAGCCCGAACCGGACCTTTTTATCTTCGCGCAACTCCACGGGCATCTGGCCAAGCTCGAGGAGCAGGAGGGCAATCTGTCCGAGGCCATTGCGCACTGGCAGCAAATCCAGTCAACCTCACCCGCTTCCGCCGCCATCCAGGCGAAAATCGCAGAATTGCGCAAGAAACAAACCTCGGTGCCCCAACCGAAATGAGCTTGGGGGAGGTAAAGGTCACCACCGCACTTCCCTCTCCTTCGGAAGGGGGAGAGGGAGAATCTCGTTCGCGGCCATTTCCAACTTCAGGGCTTTACGCGGCTAAAACTCAATTGAGAAGAGTTTCAGTCCGTTGACCCTTGCCGTCTTCGGCTCGCGCGTCACGCTCTCTTCGCCGTTACCGTATTTTTCCGGCGCGGCGGGATTCAACAACTGCAATGGATTGTCGGCCTTGATCGCCTGCACCACGATGCCGCGATAAGTGACCCGGCGGCCCACGATCTTGTTGTTGTAGTAATCCGGTTGCACGAGACGCGCTTTTTCCCGCTCCATGCGTGCCGCGTGCGTGTCGAGGTTTCGGTCCATCTCCGGCGACCGCGCGGACGCACTGGCTGCCAGAGAAACGAACGCCAGTATCATTAACGT
>CAZNOE010000277.1:0-7599 GCA_964574525.1 uncultured Bifidobacteriaceae bacterium | reverse complement strand
GACCCGCACGTTCACACGTGGGTCCACATTCGAGAGAACGCGTAGAACTGATCTGTAGCGGTCTGTGACCGGCCCATTTCAGCTTTCAGAATTTCAGCGTTTCAGCTTTTTGCTTCATCGACTCGCTCCAACCCAGGCTGTAACACGGCGGGCCTTCGGCGCTGGGGATGCAGAACAGAAACAAACCTTGAATATCCCGGCAAACGCTTCCTACTCTCTCGGCGGGGTGACTTAGGCAGATTCGGCATGAAACAAACCATCCACAACATCCTCGAATACTTCCGCGAAGAAGCCCGGAACAACCGCGACCTTGGCGACAAGTTCGAGCGCCTCATTGCCGCCTATCTCACCAAAGACCCGTATTACGCCACGCATTTCAGCGATGTCTGGCTGTGGATCGAATGGCCGGGGCGCAACAACATGAGCGACACCGGCATTGACCTCGTGGCGCTGGAACGCGCGACTGGCGACTTCACGGCCATCCAATGCAAGTTTCTCGATCCCGATTCCTGGCTGCAAAAGGAAAACATAGATTCGTTCTTCACGGCTTCCGGCAAAAAACCGTTCACGCAGCGGATGATTATTTGCACCACGGACAAGTGGGGTCGGAACGCCCTCGACGCCTGCGAGAATCAGCAGCCGCCTGTCACCAAGTTTGCGCTTTCAAGACCTCGACGACAGCGCGATTGATTGGTCGGACTTCAAGATCAATCGCCCGCAGGACATCAAATTTAAGGCGAAGAAAAAACTCCGCCCGCACCAGACCAGTGCGCGTGATGATGTGCAAAAAGGTTTCAAGTCCGCCGACCGGGGCAAGCTCATCATGGCTTGCGGCACGGGCAAAACTTTCACGGCGTTGAAGATTGCCGAGACGCTTGTTCCCGCTGGCGGTCACGTTCTGTTTCTTGTCCCGTCCATTTCCCTGATTTCCCAGACGCTTGGCGAATGGTGTTCGCAGTCCGAGAAGCCATTGAACGCCTTTGCCGTGTGTTCCGATCCGCAAGCTGGCGTCAAGAAGACCGACGAGGAAGACATCCGCACGAGCGACCTCGCCTTTCCCGCGCACACCAACGCGCGCAAGCTGGTGAAGGAAACCAGCCTGATGCGGGACAAGCTCAAGAAAAACCTCACCGTCATCTTTTCGACGTATCAATCCATCGCCGTCATTTCCGACGCGCAGAAATTGGGCTTGCCCGATTTTGACCTCGTGATTTGCGACGAGGCTCACCGCACAACCGGCGTTGAACAGACGGAAATGAGCCAGAAAGAAGCCTCCGCTTTCGTGGCCGTTCACGATGCCGATTTCCTGAAAGCGAAGAAACGCCTCTACATGACGGCCACGCCGCGTATTTACGACGATGCTTCCAAGGGCAAGGCGAAGGATTTGGACATTCAGATTTATTCGATGGACGACCCCGCAATTTACGGGGCGGAATTGCACCGGCTGGATTTCTCGGAAGCTGTCCGCAGGGATTTGCTTTCCGATTACAAGGTCCTGGTTCTCGCGGTGGATCAGTTGCACGTCAGCACGGCCTTGCAGCAGCAGTTCGCCAAGAACAAGGAACTCACGCTCGACGACGCGGTGAAAATCGTCGGCTGCTGGAATGGATTGCGGAAGCGTTTCGTTAAACAAGCCGGCGATTACAGCGAAGCGATTGATAAAACGCCTATGCGCCGCGCCGTGGCGTTTAGCAGCCGCATCAAAGACTCTCAAAAGATCACCAGCCTCTTTGCTGAGATCATCAAGGACTACACGCGCGACACGACCGGCGACACGGAAAACGAAACCGCTCCCGCCGATGCCAGTGACTTCCTCCGCTGCGAAGCCCGCCACGTTGACGGTCGGATGAATTCCCTTTTCCGGCAGGAAGCACTGCAATGGCTCAAGGAAGACACCACGCGCGAAGGCACGGTCTGCCGCATCTTGAGCAATGCCCGCTGTCTGTCCGAAGGCGTGGACGTTCCAGCGCTGGACGCCGTGATGTTTCTCAATCCGCGCAATTCGGTCGTGGATGTCGTCCAATCCGTCGGGCGCGTCATGCGCAAAGTGGAAGGCAAGCAATGCGGCTACATCATCCTGCCCATTGGCGTTCCGGCAGGCGTGCCGCCGGAGGAAGCGCTGGCCGACAATGAAAAATACAAAGTCGTCTGGCAGGTCTTGCAGGCACTTCGCGCGCACGATGACCGCTTCAATGCCATCATCAATCAGCTTGAGCTGAACAAACAACGCCCCGACCAGATTCAAATCATCGGCGTCGGCGGCGAGGGCGAACGGAAGCCGGGCGAAGCCAACGACAAGCCCGTCCAAGCGCACCTAAACTTTCCGCTGCAAGATTGGGAGAACGCCATCTTCGCCAAGATCGTCATCAAATGCGGCACGCGCAAATACTGGGAACAATGGGCGCAGGACGTGGCGAAGATCGCCGAGCGCCACATCATCCGCATCACCGCGCTGCTCAAAAGTTCCGACGCCAAGTATCGCGACCGCTTCGACAAATTCCTCCAGGGACTCCGCAAGACGCTCAATCCCAGCATCAGCGAGGACGACGCCATTGAAATGCTCGCCCAGCATCTCATCACCAAGCCGGTGTTTGACGCGCTGTTTGAAGGCTACGAATTCACCAAGCAAAATCCCGTTTCCAAAACCATGCAGAAAATGCTCGACCTTTTGGAAGAGCAAAACCTGGAAAAGGAAACCGCCACGCTGGATAAATTTTACGAAAGCGTCCGCGAACGGGCGCGCGGCATTGACAACGCGTCGGGCAAACAAAAGATCATCGTCGAGCTTTACGACAAATTCTTCAAGACCGCGTTCCCGCGCATGGCCGAACGGCTGGGCATTGTCTATACGCCCGTCGAAGTCGTGGACTTCATCATCAAAAGCGCAGACGACGCCCTGAAATCCGAATTCGGCATCGGCCTCACGGATAAAAACGTCCACGTCCTCGACCCCTTCACCGGCACGGGCACGTTCATTGTGCGGCTGCTCCAGAGCGGCATCATTGCGGACGGCGATCTCACCCGCAAATTCCGCGAGGAACTGCACGCCAACGAAATCATCCTGCTCGCCTACTACATCGCCGCCATCAACATCGAGGAAGCCTATCACGGGCGCGTGAAAAAGGATTACGAACCGTTTGAAGGCATCGTCCTCACCGACACGTTTCAACTCTCCGAAGGCAAAGGCACGTTTGACGACCCGAATTTTCAGGTCAACAGCGAACGCGCCACCAGACAAAACAAGCGGGACATCCGCGTCATCATGGGCAACCCGCCGTATTCGGCAAAACAGAAAAGTGCTAACAATCAAAACCAGAATTTAGATTATCCGCATTTGGATAGTCGGATTTCAGCCACCTACGCAGCGCATTCAACCGCTGGTAATAAGAATACTCTGTATGATTCTTACATCCGTTCTTTTAGATGGGCGTCTGATCGTATTGGTGAAAGTGGAATCATTTGTTACGTCAGCAATGCTTCGTTCATTGATGGAAATGCAATGGACGGTCTCCGAAAATGCCTAGCCGACGAATTCACGGCGATATACTGCTTTAACTTGCGAGGCGACGCACAAACTCAAGGAGAAGAACGTCGAAAAGAAAAAGGAAATGTTTTCGGAGCGGGCACGAAAACGCCCGTTGCCATTGCTCTTTTGATTAAAAATCCGGCTAAACGAGGTGATTTCAAACTCCATTACCATGCTATTGAAGACTATCTCGCACGCGAAGAAAAACTCGAAAAGTTGACCGGCTTTGCAAGTTTCAAAAGTCTGCCTTGGAAACAAATTGCGCCTAACGACAGCCACGATTGGGTTAAACAACGGGACGAGGCATTTGAAACATTTTTACCCATTGGCGATAAGGACACAAAGGGCAGTCAAAATGTGGAAGCAATCTTTGTTACCTATTCGCAAGGGGCACTAACGGCTCGTGATCCTTGGGCATATAACCTGTCATCCGTTCGCCTTGCCAAAAACATGCGGAGCATGATTGGATTCTACAACGAGCAAGTCGAAGCCTACAAAATACAGGCTTCCAAGCAGAAAGATTTGGCGATTGAAAACTTTGTGGATAGCGATCCAAAAAAGATTAAATGGGCATCCACTTTGCATTCTTACTGTAAACGCGGAATGCGGTTTGCATTTGAGCCGGGTTTGATCAGGGAGACGTTGTATAGGCCATTCTTCAAGCAGCACTTGTATTTCACCGGCGCAACCATTCAGCGTATGGGACAACTGCAAAGCATTTTTCCAACGGCTGAATCAAAGAACGTAGCCATTTACATAAGCGGCGCGGGCGGTAGTGATTCGTCTGCAATAATTACAGATTTTATTCCTGACTTAAATTTGCAGCATTCCAGTGGACAATGCTTTCCGCTCTACACTTATCAGAGCGCCGAGCCGAAGCCGGTGGAATTGAGTTTGGGTGATGCCGAGCCAGATGGCCGTCGGCTCAACGTCAGCGACTTTGCCCTGAAAGCGTATCGCGCGGCATACAAGGACGCGAAGATCGGCAAGGAAGACATTTTCTATTACGTCTATGGCATCCTCCATTCGCCGGAATACAAGACGCGGTTCGCCGCCGATTTGACGAAGATGCTGCCGCGCATTCCGTTGGCGGAGGATTTTTGGGCGTTCAGCCAGGCCGGGCGCAAGCTGGCGGAAATCCATCTGAATTACGAAGACGCCCAGCCGTATCCGGTGAAGGAACATCGGGACGTGTTGGAATTGAAAGACGAGAAATTGTATGTCGTCGAGAAAATGCGCTTCGGCAAGAAGGATAAAGAAACGGACAAGACGACCATCCAATACAACAGCCACATCACGCTCACCGGCATCCCGCTGGCCGCCTACGATTACGTCGTGAACGGCAAGCCCGCCATCGAGTGGATCATGGACCGCTACCAATTCAGCAAGGACAAGGACAGCCAGATCGTGAACGACCCGAACGATTGGGCGCGCGAACACGACGACCCAAAATACATCCTGAATCTTTTGAAGAGCATCATCACTGTCAGCATGGAGACGATGAAGGTGGTGGAGAAGTTGCCAGCGTTGAAGGAGCGGAATGGTTCACCTGGCAATTCCGAGCCACGTTTTTCGCTTTCAGAACGAGCCGCGCTAGCAGAAGAGTACATTAAGAAGCAGTTCGGTGCCGCCAATAAGTGGAGCGAGCTAAATAATGCGATTTGGTCAACGATCGAAGATACGCCGAAGAATGGCTTTTTACTCTCGCAGATTACCGAAATAGCCGAGGAATGTGACTGTAGCTGGAATGAGCTTTTGGCCGTACTTGCTCTGCTGTCTCGCCCATCGCTTCAAATGTTAAAAATGGAGTTCCGTAGTGACGGTGCTGAAATCCCGCGGCATGAATTTGTTGCGAAACTGGCAAGCTGGTGGAAGCACAAATCCATGTCGGAAAACGACTGGCGCAAGTGGGCTGGCACCACACAAGTCAACTGGGTTCCCGCCTTTAGAGTGGAGGGCAAGTCATGAGTATGTCGTTTGGTATGGAACTAAGACTTGAGCAAAAACTTTCGCAAAAATTGCTGCTCAAGCTTAATTCCGCGCTTGAGCTGGTGGACCGGCTCAAAGCGCGTGCACCGGAATACCTTGACCTCCTCGCCGCCACGACAGACGAGCAATTTGAAGCCGCGCTCGATACGCTTCTTGCAAAAGCTGTCACATCGCTGGAGAAGAATAAGAAGAATTTTGCGTCACTCGATGAAGAAGGTCTTTCTGGCGCGTTGGCGTTGGCACTGACCATTCCCGGGTTAACAATAACACAGGAAGCAAACTCGAACGGACACGTTGACATCACAATCGAAGCGGACCATTGCTCTCCGCCGAGGACGACGTTAGCTGAGGCAAAAATCTATAAGAGTCCGAGTTATCACTTCAAAGGCTTGGCACAATTGATCAGCCGCTACACGACAGGTCGAGAAAGGCGTAGCCTTTTGATTGTTTACTTCAAGAAAGCAAACATCGCCGGTTTAACAAAAAAGTTGCGAAACCAAATGGATACTGAGCGACCGCAACGGCAAAAGGGTGACTGCATAGATTGCGCCCTCACCTGGTCGTTTACATCATCTCACACCCATTCCTCTGGAGAGGATCTTCAGGTGAATCACGTTATGTGCAATTTGTTCATCGAGTAGGACTGTTCGCAGCTTCGGTCTTGGTTCTCCCAGCTAACCAAACGAGCCACCGCCTCAATTATTCAGCCAACGCGGATCAACGGTTTGTTCCAAGGGAGTCGGTTCGGCCAGCAGCGGCATGAAGTTAATCCCGGTCGCCGACTCAATGTTGTCAATCGGCACGACTTTGTCCCGGAAGGAATAGTTCGCCGTGATATGCGCATGATGAATCCGACGGCGGCGGTCGTTCCGCCTCGTATGCCCACGCTGGAATCTGTGTCCATCCGTGTCCATCTGTGGTTCAGCTCCCTGCGCCTTGCTCCCTGCACCCTGCATCTGTGGTTGCCTGATTGGATTTCCCAATTTCCTGTCAGCGGAACGCGTCTGCTCACTTACTCGCAGGGCTCAATGTATTCGATTTTGGGACTTCACTCATGCTCCCAGCAGCAGAACGTGTTCGATACACCAGTCTGCCAATTACCCAAACGACCGGTCTCGGTTTACGGACTATCGGGCTGTGAAGCAATACGGCAGTGGCTTGTCGCCCGAAGCTAGATGTGCTCCCTCAGGCGCATACGAATCAAACGCACGGCCGGGATGGTTCAACGTCCGATAAACTTCGCCTGGCGCCGATCAATAAATGATTGCAGCCCTTCCTTCACATCTTCGCTGGACATGAGGGACATCAAGTCAGGAAGAAGCCGCGCGAAGGCCGCTGCTTCGCCTTGGGCGCGAGTCAGGCGTGCGGAAGCGAGGGTCGCCTGGACGCCCAGTGGCGACTGGGCGGCGATGGTCTCAGCGATTTCAATCGCTCGCGCGGTTTGCCGGCCCGGTTCAACAACTTCCTGCACCAGGCCAATTCGCAAAGCATCCGCCGCGCTGGATTCGTCGCCGGTCAGCAGGTAACGCATGGCGTTGCCCCAGCCAACTTCCTGAATCAAGCGCACCGTGGCCCCGCCGACCGGATAAATCCCACGCTTGATTTCAATTTGAGCGAAGCGGGTGGTGGCCGTCGCCACGCGCACTTCGGTGGCGAGCAACAATTCGATTCCGATCGTAAAACAGATGCCTTGCACCGCCATGACCACCGGTTTGCGCAAACGGCGCGTTTCCTCCAGTCCCAAAGGATCCATCGCGCCTTCCGGCAGAGTCGGAAAACGCCCCGCGCTCAACATCGGCGACCATTGCGCCAGGTCAATGCCAGCGGTGAAATGATCTCCGTGCGCAAACAGCACGCCGCAGCGCAAGTCCTGGTCGCGGTCCAAGGTGCCGTAAGCCGTCGCCAGCTCATGATACATCGCCACGTCAAAAGCGTTCCGCTTGGGAACTCGATCAAGACCGATCAAGAGCACGTGGCCGCGGCGTTCGATTGTTACTTTGCCTTCGTTCATGAAATTGATCACCAGACTGTGACCGGATGCTTACAGAAGTAAATTCAAACTAGCCGGCAAGCCGTCCGCAACC
>CAZNOE010000276.1:0-7628 GCA_964574525.1 uncultured Bifidobacteriaceae bacterium | reverse complement strand
GAGCCAATGATTGCCGTTCGTGTTGTTGTGATAGAGCAAATTGGCGCCCGCGGTGGTCGAAACGAAGAGGTCCAGAAAGCCATCGTTGTCATAATCCCCCCACACGGGAGCCCAGGAATAGGCGGCATCACTCACCGCAACGCTGTTGGTGATCTTGGTGAACGTCCCATCACCGTTGTTGTGATATAAATAATCGTTTTGTCCGGCATGGTTGGCGACGAACAAATCGAGCCAGCCGTCATTGTCATAATCGCCCCAGTTGCAGCCATGCGAGGCGCCGCCCGGGCCGTCACCTTGAATCTCCGGGTCATTGGCCGGCAGGGAAGTGAGGCTCGTGAAGGTGTTGCTGCCGTCATTGCGGTAGAAAAAGTTTGGCCGACTTAAGGTGCCCGCGCCAGCACCGCAAGACACGAACAGATCGAGGTCGCCGTCATTGTCGTAATCACCCCATGCCGCGGTCGTGGAATTGAAATTGCCGTCTAACGTTCCGGCGCCCACGCGAGTAAACGTGCCGCCGCCGTCGTTCCGCCAAAGGTAATTGGGCAGGCCACCCGTCTCGGGGAGGGTTGGCAGGAAAAGGTCGGCCCGGCCATCGTTGTTGTAGTCCGCCCATGCCGAGGCTATGCGAGTTCCCGGGGTGGAGAGGAAAGCGCCCCCGGTGATTCGCGTAAAGGTTCCGTCGCGATTATTGCGGTGGAGGCGCTGGAGCGGATCGTTGAGCGTGCTGCGGAACAAGTCCAAGTAGCCGTCGTTATCATAATCAACCCAGACCGCGCCCGGGGAACTGACGCTATCAGCGACGAACGAGGCATTGACCGCCGCGAATGTTCCGTCGCCGTTGTTGTGAAACAGATCATTCGATTGATCGATATTCACGAGGACCAGATCGAGGTTTCCGTCGTTATCGTAGTCGCCCCAGGCAGCCCCCCGGCCATATTTGAAGGCTGTCCCGACCACGCCAGTGGTAATGCGGCTGAACGTGCCGTCGCCGTTGTTGTGGTAGAGAAACTGGAGGGCTGAGCTAATGGGGGTAGTCTCGCTGGCGTTAGCGATGAACAAGTCGATGAAGCCATCGTTGTCGTAATCGCCCCACGCCGCACCATAGCTTTTGCCAACGTCGCTCCCGGGTCCCGCTGTTACCTTGGTGAAGATTTCTGCCGCCTTGAGTTCGCTGACGGGCGGCAGCGTGAGCGAACCGAGTGAAAGCATGAGGGCGGTTATCGCCGTGGATAGACAGTTTTTTTTCATAGCCTTTGGTTTGTTTTGGTTGTGCGTGTCGCGTTTTCAATTCTCGGGAATTCGTATAAGAGTGATTTCCCGGACACTGTCTCATCGCGGCACGAGATAGCCGCTGGTCCAGGGCGGGGGTGCGAGGCCTTGGACGCGGGAGGACGGCACATCCGGCGGGAATTGTTGCCACCACTGCATTGCTTTCCATTCGTCGTCGTTCAGGCGGCGCGGAGAGCCAGTCACTTCAAACTCGTAATGGCTAAGCACTGGACCGGCAAAGACCATGCGGTCCGCGCCATTTTCCACCGCGATCATCAGCAGGTTCACCCGCCCAATGCCTTCGTGCAGCACGCTGCCCGAGTCGCCGCAAATTTCACACGGCACGTCCGTATGCACATCGGCGACGATCTGGTCCGCCGCGTTGACGCCGAAGTTTTCCTGGAAGTACACCTGATCGTCCTCTGGACTGGAAAACGAGCGATTGGAGAACTGGACGCCGTTGTAAAATAACCGCGGATACCAGCCGTCGTAGCGGTAAGGACCATCACAGCCAAAATAACCGGTAACCTGGATGAGATTGCGGATGAACAATTCTTCGTCCGCGCTGAAGCACTGCTGCGCCAGTTCCTTTTCGGCCAGTGTTTGCAAGGTTGCCAGCGTGTCCGCGAAGAACCGCAAGTGGCTCGCTTGATTGCTCTGAATCACGGACAAGCTAATCGAGTTGGTAGTCCGGACCAAGTTCCCATCCTGCCATTCCCAGGCAGCGGGGCGGTACGTTCCTTCGTAGGGCAACGCCGAGATTAGCTCCGCCGTGCGGAGCACCGTTGCACGCAACCGCTGCCAGAATGCCACCCGTGGTTCGACAAAGCCAGCCGGATAGAAGCACTGCGATCCCCCCGTATAGGATTGTTTGGCGTAGAGGGTCGTGTCGTGCCGGAGTTGCGTCCATGAGGCAAGCTGGGCGTTGAGAGTTTTCATCGACCAAGCGCGCGTGCGCATGGCTTCGGGGTAGGTGCTGTCGGTCGTGGGTGCCGACAGCTCACGCAAGGCCGCCAGCCAACCCAGGTAAATGTTGCTCTCCCACGCCACCGGTTCCTGCGCGTCCATCACGGCCCGGGCCGCCGCCAGGTTGTGCTGATACGGCAGTCCATCACGCCAACGTTGAGCGTGGTTGGTTGAGTTTGCCGCCGCCGTGTTCGTCATGCGCGCCACAAGATTCGGCACGACCTGATTGTTTCCCAACACAGCAAACGCCGCGTCCAGCGCGCTCGGCACCCGCCGATTGACCTTTGCCCCGTTCCACAAAATGCTGTCGAAGACCGTCTGCGAAAAGGCCCAACTGTCCGGCACGAACTTCTGCCCGAACACGAGGAACGAGCGCGGCAACTGGATTTGCTCCGGGCCGAGCGGCGAGACGAAGTAATCGCTGCGAATGTTCTGCACGCCCAGGTCGCCGCGCAGAATGTTCGTCTGCAGTGTCGCCAGCGTCGCCAAGTCCGGCACATCCGCCAGCGTGCGGATGCCCGCGCCGGCCAGCACCCCGCCAAGCTGCGCGAAGTTCATGGAATCCGTCCAGCCGACGAAGGACTGGATAACGCGGTCGAAGTTGAGCCAGGTGTTGAACTCACCCGAGCGTTGCAACAAGTGCCAGAGAACAATTGCCCCGCCCAGTTCGCGCGGCGCGATCAAACTGGGTCCGCAGCCGCGATCAATCGGCCCGCCGGCGACCGCAAAGTCCGTTCGGCCCAGCCACATCACGCATCGGAAGTAGCGCCCCAGACGCTCCGAGTGCGTGTAATGCCCGCGCACTTGGAATTGGGAGAAGTCCACCACGCGACAAGGCGGACCAAAAAGTTCCACCCGCTTCATCACTTCGGCCTGGATGTCGGCCAGCGTTACCGCCACGCGCGCGTCCTGTCCGAGCACGGAGGCCACCGGGCCGTTGCTCTCGGCCAGCAACGAGCGTGCGACCGCCAGGAAATAGTCCGCATCGAGGAGACTGTTCCGCAACACGCCGTCGCCGGCCTCCGCCGAGGCTGCGCTGACTTGCGCCGCCATGCCCGCGAGGATTTTCTCCGCCGAATTGAACAGGTAAGTCTCCTCGAGTTCCTCCAGCATGGCATCGTAAGTCCGGTGCCACGCTTGCAGAATGGCATCAGTGGAAATGAAAACCGGCAGGTCATTTTCCCAGACTTTGTAGAACACATCGGCGAAACTGCCGGAGCCAAGCCGTTCGCTCCCCACAAAGCCCTGGTTCGTGAACACGGCGCGTTCCTGCCCGTTGAGCCGGAAGTCAAACGTGCGGTAGCCGGGATCACCCCAAGTCTTGCCCCGGTTCACAACGGCGGGGTCCGCATTGAACTGCTCCCAGAACTGCGCGGTCGTGGGATTCCATGAAATGCCTGGGACATAATTCGCGCCGCTCGGAAACATGGCGGCGAACTCCTGCGGCGAAATCTGCCCGATGCGCTGCAACTCCCGCGCAAAAGCCGCGCCGTAACCGAAAACCTCCGCGCCGGTCGTCGCAAGGGTGAGATTTGTGCGCGGCAGGCTGGTCAGCAGGCGATAGAACGCACGCGATTGGTCGGCGGGCAAGGTCACTTGGAGCGGCTCCCCGGCCGCAGCCGGTGTGGCGCGCAACCGCTCACCCAAGGGCTGCCACGATTTCAAGTCCATGCTGCCTTGCAATTCGAAGAACGGCTGCGCGCTCTGGCCATCGGGCGCCTGAACGGTGGCGGGCCAGCTCAGTTCCAGATTTGAGCCGCGCGGCTGGATTGCGATCCGGACACGATCCGCCCTCGGCGGCTCCTGAGCGGGAGCGATGTCCAGGTTGCAGACCAACGTCGTCAGGGCCAGCAGGAAGGTTGTCTTTTTCATAGGCGTATCAGTCAGTTTTGTCCGTTCACTCCATTTCTGAGGCGTTCCCCGGAGAAGGTGACAGGAAAAGTGGCGGAATTTTTCGGCTGGGTGTTCGAGGAATGGAGTGTTGGAGTATTGGGGCCTGCAATGCGGCATTTCCCACAAGGGCCGCACGCCAAAGAGCAACTCGGCCTGCTCGACGTCTCCGTAATGAAAGCGGTGTGTGCCCTCACCCCTCACGCACCGCACTCCAAAACCTCGCGGAAATTCATGGCGTGCGCATGAACGCGCCAGCGTCTTGGAGTGCGGTGGCCGAGGGGAATAGGGCTGACACCGCCTTCGATTAGGTGAAGATGCAGGAAATCGAGTTGCGGGTGTTCAGGCAAACACACTTCGGGCATTTCCTGGCGCCACTCATTTTCTAGCCTGTTTCTCTGCGGCTTCGATTTCCGCCCACGAGGGCGCATGCCAGAATCGCAATTGATCCTTGCTCGCCGAGACCAGGTAGTTGCCATCCGGAGTAAAGGCCAGTTGCGTTACGGCTTCCTGGTGCCCCTCAAGTGTCGTCAGCTCCTCGTGGGAAGTGACATCCCAAATCGAAATGGATCCATCATTCGCGGCGGTGGCGAACCGGCGGCCGTCAGGGGAAAGCGCCGTGCGATAGGCGCCCGTTCTCGGATTGAGCCTGTCGATCTCCCGGCGAGTCCGGACATCCCAAAAGCGAATGTCTCCGCTGGCGGAGATGAGCGTTTGACCGTTGGTCAACATTGCCAGCCCCCAAACCCACCCGGAATGTCCAAGAAAGGTGGCGGCTTCCCCTGGTCCGTCGAGGTGCCAGAGCTTGACCGGGCCTTTCGAGAAGCCAGCCACGAGCGACTTGGCATCGGCTGAAAACACCAGTGACACCGGAAACTCACCCTCGGCGGAAAAGACCTGCGTCTCCTTCCGGGTGGCCACATCCCACATCCGAACGGTCCTCCTTGTGTCTTTGGGGACGGACATCTGCGAGGGGGTCCATGCGTCGTCGGCGGCGGCCAGGTGGCGGCCGTCCGGCGAGAAGACCAGCAAGTGAACCCGACTCGTGCCGGGCTGGGCGAAGACCCGCCCTTGGCCCGGCTCTACATCCCACAACATCACTTCGCCGCTCCGACTCCCGAAGGCGGCCAGCCTGCCGCCCGGCGCGACGGCGGCAAACGTCGTGTTGGTGAAGGGAAGCGGATGGCGTTCTCCTTCAACGAGACGCAGCGTGTCCCACAAGCTGAAGGTTTGATTGGTGTAAGCGGTGAGAAGATGACGGCCATCCGGCGAAAGGCACAGCGCCGGTCCGTAACTGCGCCAAGCGAGGCTGATTGAGTTCCGAGCGAACCCGTGAACAGGCTTTTCCTTCGCACGTGCAACCAGGTCCCAAACGCGGATGGTGCCATCCACACTGGCCGAGAGGAGCGTTCGCCCGTCCAGCGTAAAGGCCAGGCTGGAGATATCGTCGAGATGGCCGCGCAGTTCGGCTTTCGGATTGCCTGTCTCAACGTCAACGAGGCGGATGACTCGGCCCCCGCCGCCGCCAACACTCAGGGCCAAAGTCCGGCCATCCGGAGAAAACGCCACTCGGCCAAACCCGCCACTGTGATTGGTAAATTGCAACCCCTGCCGCCATTCGGTCGGAGTGCGGCCGTCCGCGGCCGCAGCAGGTTCCGCATCGTTCCGCGGGCGGGAAAGTTTTTGCGCCCGTTGCCCTGCGCCCGATGCTGCGCCCGAGGACGGGAGCACTCCAGTACCGAGGTTCCAAAGTCGGGCGGACCTGTCCTGACTGCCCGAAGCAAGCGTTTGACCATTGGTTGAGAAGGCGAGGGCCGTAACAACCCCTTGGTGCCCGGTAAGCCGGCTCACCGAACGGCTGGCGATGTCCCAGAGCAGAATCGCACCGAACTCGTTTTCGTTGTAAGCCAAAGTGCGGCTGTCGGGAGAGAAAGCGACTCCAAGAGGCCCGTCCGGACCGATCGCCGGCAAATTCGTAACCTCGCTGCGTGCATTCACATCCCATATTCGCACGCCACCGAAGGCCGTCGCGAAAGCGAGCCACTTGCTGTCCGGTGAAAAGGTGATGCTCACGGGATGCACCCGGAACTCGGTGGTGAGAGTGGCGGCCTTTTGTGTGGCGAGGTCCCAAAGCAGAACGGGTTGTTGCCCACCCGGATTCCTGGTAGCCGTGGCCAGCCAGCGGCCATCGGGTGAAGCGGCGGCGCCGATGACTACTTCCGGATGCGGCAGCAGGCCGATTTGTCGTCGGGCTTCCAGGTCCCACAGGCGAACAGATTTGTCCCCGCCAGCGGAGAACACCGTCTTCCCGTCCGCCAACAGGCCGACCGCAGAGGCGAAGTTGGTATGTTCACCCAGGATGAAGCGTTGCTCGCCCTGGCATTGACGCCACAAGTAACGCCACTCCCAGCCTCTCAGGTCGGTTGAGGGTTGAGAGTTGATGGTTGATGGAATCTCGGATTTCGGATTCTCGCCGCGCTGTCGCGCCGTCGCAGCGGGTCGGATTTCGGATTTTTGCGCGGGCCGGTGCCGATTCAAGAGCTCTTGCGCGAGTCCGAGGTTGTTCTGTGCGAGTTCCTGTTGCACACGGTTCATGTCCGAGGCGTAGGCTTTCTGCCGGGCGTCTAATTCTCCGCGCTCCGCCCGCTGACGCTCGTGATTAATCCTATAGATGGCGATGGGCGAACCGACGGCGACAGCGAGCAGCAAAACAAGCGTCGCGGTCCCGAGGGAAGCCACGAGCGGCTTGCGCTGGCA
This sequence comes from uncultured Bifidobacteriaceae bacterium, assembly GCA_964574525.1. Taxonomy (GTDB): domain Bacteria; phylum Verrucomicrobiota; class Verrucomicrobiia; order Limisphaerales; family JADLHS01; genus WYBW01. The sequence goes on along the minus strand of CAZNOE010000276.1, from coordinate 746 downwards.
CCAGCGCCAGAGTTTTTCCGCGGGGCCGACGGGGCGGGCCTGAATCGGTTCGGCGCGCAGGAAGCGGTCGAGGTCTTCCGCGAGCGCCTGCGCCGTTTGGTAGCGGCGGGCCGGCTCTTTCTCCAGGCATTTCAGGCAGAGGGTTTCCAGGTCGCGCGGCACGCTGGGATTGAGCAGGCGCGGCGAGACGGGTTCGTTGTTCACCACGTCCTGCAACGTGTCGGTGAGCGTCTCGCCCACGAACGGCGGGCGGCCCGTGAGCAGGTGATAGAGAATCGCGCCGAGCGAATAGACGTCGCTGCGCCGGCCGACCAGCCCGCGTTTGGCGGCGGCCTGCTCCGGGGGCATGTAGTTGGGCGAGCCGAGCACCTGGCCGCTCAAGGTCAGTTCGCTGTCGTGATGCAGGCGCTTGGCCAGGCCGAAGTCGGTCACGCGCGGCTGGTCGAACGGGTCAATGAGCACGTTGGACGGCTTGAGGTCGCGGTGCAGAATGCCGCGCTCGTGCGCGTAGTGGATGGCGTCGGCGACGATCTTGACGTAGCGCGCGGCACGGGTTGCGGGCAATGGCTGGCTGGCGGCGAGCTTGGCGAGGCTCTGGCCCTCGATGAAATCCATGACGAAGAACGGTTGTCCTTCGTGCGCGTTCACTTCGTGGATGGCGACGATGTTCGGGTGTTGCAAACTTGCCGCCGCCGCCGCTTCCGCGCGGAACCGTTGCGCCAGGTCCTTGCCCGACTGGTCGCCGA
>CAZNOE010000275.1:0-7632 GCA_964574525.1 uncultured Bifidobacteriaceae bacterium | reverse complement strand
GGCACTGCGGTTTGCATCTTTTGCGAACAGAACTACAAGTGGGCGGCGAAGATCAGCGGGCCCGTGCTCTCGCTGCTCATCGGGATGCTTCTCTCGAACTTCAAGATCATGCCCACGGACTCCCCTTCCTACGATCTCGTGGAGGATTATCTGGTGCCGGTGGCGATTCCGCTGCTGTTGTTTCGCGCGAACGTCGTACGCATCTTGCGTGAAACCGGGCCGATGTTCGCGGCGTTTCATGTGGCAAGTCTTGGCACGATCATCGGCGCGTTTCTGGCGGCGTTTGTTTTTCGCGGCCAGTTTGATCGCGTGCCTGAAGTCGCCGGCATCATGACGGGGAGTTATATTGGCGGCGCCGTCAATTTCGTTGCGATCAAGGATTCATATCACGTGAGCGAGAACCTCACGAACCCATTGCTTGTGGCGGACAATTTCATCATGGCCGGCATGTTCGCGGCGTTGCTGGTCATGGCCGGAAGCAAGTTTTTCCGCCGCCATTATCCGCATCCGCACTCGCTGCAAGGCGACAAGGAAGACGTGGCCGCGCTGGCGGCGCGCCACTGGAAACGCAAGGAGATTTCGCTGCTCGACATCGCCAAAGCGCTGGCCATCGCCTTCGGCGTGGCTGCCGTGTCAACCCTGCTGACCGGCGTCATCAAAGGCCATGTCGAGTCGAAGGTTCTTCAATCGGTCGTCGCGAACCGCTACGTGCTGATCACCTTCCTCACAGTTGCCGTCACCACGCTTTTTCACAAGCGCATGGAAAAAATCCAGGGCGCCGAGGAAATTGGCATGTATTTGCTCTACCTTTTCTTTTTCGTCATCGGCCTCAAGGCGGACTTCGTGCTCGTAGTCACGAAAGTGCCGGTGCTCTTTGGCTTTTGCACTGTGATCGCCGTGACGAATCTCCTGGTTACGCTCGTGCTCGGCAAAATTTTCAAACTGAACCTGGAGGAACTGCTTTTGAGCGTGAACGCGACTTTGGGTGGTGCGCCGTCCGCCGCGGCAATGGCCATTTCACGAGGCTGGTCGGAACTCGTGCTGCCCGGACTCCTGGCGGGAATCTGGGGTTACGTCATTGGAACGTTCGTGGGCATCGTCGTGGCCGAAGCGCTCCTGCGATTGTTCAGCCCTTGAACGGAGATTCCCGATCGCCTCGCGAAAAAACCATGCCTGCTGAGATACCAACCGGCACGGGCCACAGACGACGAACTCGATACCATTTTGTCGTGTTCTGGTTACTGATGCTGTTGGCCGCCTTCAGCGGATTGCGTCTGGTGCTGTTGCTGAAGTTCGGACCTGCCGGTGCTGCCCATCACGATTTGGTGAATACATTCCTGATCGGCCTGCACCGCGATGCTTACGTGGCGCTGCTGCTGCTGTTACCACTCTTGTTTTGGTTTTTTATCGTGTCCAACCGCTGGTTCGCGGCGGCGTGGCATCGCGTCCTGTTTGGGTTTGCCTGTTTTGTTTGGTGCCTGGTGGGAATCTTCGTATTGATGGCCGAGTTTTTTTTCTTTGAAGAATTCCGGTCCCGGTTCAACACCGTCGCCGTGGATTCCGTTTTGTATCCCACGGAAGTGTTTATCAACATCTGGGATTCCTATCCCGTCGTCACGGTGGTGGCCATCTGCGCGGCGCTGAGTCTGGCCTGTGTGTGGATTTCCAACCGCCTTTTCCGCGAGATGTGGTTCGATCTGTCGCCGCCGGGAAAGCGTTTCGCCTGGCTGCTGGGCGCCGTGGCCCTTGCCGCGCTCCTCACGCCGACGGTGAAATTCAAAGGCGCAAATGCCAGCACCGACCGCACGCTGAACGAAATTGCCAACAACGGCGCCCTCGCTTTCGCCTCCGCCGCGTGGACGCATCATCTCGACTACGGCGCGTTCTACAAAACCATCGCCAAGGACGAAGCTTACCAACGAGTCCGGCGTCTCCTGACTTCGACCAACGCACCGTTCGTGGCGGAAGGGCAGACCATCCGGCGCAAGGTCCACGGCGATTCGAGTCGGCCCCGCTTGAACGTCGTGATGTTTTTGGAGGAGAGTCTCGGCTCGGAATTCTGGGGCTGCCTCGGCCGCACAAATACGCTGACACCCGAGATGGACAAGCTGGCGACCGGGGAGGGAATGCTCTTCACCAATCTTTACGCTTGCGGTAACCGCACCGTGCGCGGGTTCGAAGGCGTGCTGTCTTCGTTCCCGCCGCTGCCGGGCGATTCCATCGTCAAGCGCGACCTGTCAGATAATGTCGAGACCATCGCCCGCGTCCTGAAGCGCGACGGCTACAACACGCTTTTTCTCTACGGCGGGCGCGGCCTGTTCGATGGAATGAAATCCTTCACCACGCGCAACGGCTACGACCGGTTCATCGAGCAAAAACATTTTACCAAGCCGGCATTCACCACAATCTGGGGCGTGTGCGATGAAGACATTTTCAAACGCGCGCTCGAAGAATTCCGCGAATTGTCGCGGCAGAACAAACCGTTTCTCGGCACGATTCTCTCGGTGTCCAATCACAAGCCCTACACCTATCCAGCGGGCCGCATCCCGGAGAACCCAAACGACCGCCGGCGCGAGAATGCCGTGAAGTATTCAGACTGGTGCCTCGGCCAGTTCTTCAAATCCGCGAAACACGAAGCGTTCTGGACCAACACCATTTTCGTCGTGGTCGCCGATCACGGCGCGCGGGTCTTTGGCAGTCAAAGCATCCCGATTCATTCCTACGAAATTCCCCTCGTGATCCTCGGACCGGCGGTGGTGCAAAGTTCCACGCGTGTTTCCGCGCTCGGTGGTTCGCTCGACGTGTCGCCGACGATCCTGGGAATGCTAGGCAGGCCTTATGAGACGATGTTCTTCGGGCGCGACCTTCTGCGCGAACCGCCGGAGCAGGGACGCGCGCCCCTGAACCACAACCGCGACATCGGTATGTTCACCTGCAACCGATTGGTCGTCCTGGGCCTGAAACAGGACGTCGAGTTTTATGAAGGCGATCCCAAGCGGGCGGAAATCACCCGGATGAAATTGCCCACTCCGCTGGAACTGGAATTGGAGAAAGATACCATCGCGCTCTATCAGGTCGCCAACGATCTTTACGTGAACCGGCGTTACCGGATTGACGTTCACCCCGCGAAATAGGTAGAGCCACTGCGGGCGGTCCAAGCCACCGCTTATTTCATGGGGCGAATGGGGAAATGCCTAGGGAATCAGCTCGCTGAGAACGTGTTTGAAGACGAGGGACTGGCGGCAAGGGATGCGGCAGGCCGGCACTGGCTAGAATGAAATTGCGAATTTGATTGAGCAAAATCCTGCGTTTTGGTATCAACCAGACTGGATTCAACGCACGCCCATAAATGGACAACCAGAAAACGGCAAGCCCACCCAGGAATTTTGGCAGTGAGTTCTTGTTCTACTGGCACCAGTTGCCGCACAAGGGATTTTTTTTCTTGCTGCTGGCGGCGTGGCTGATGTTGTTTCAGTTTCTGGGCAATTCCACATTTGGGTACGTGGATACGCCGTCATTGTTCCATTGGATGGCGAATGCCTATTCCGCGGGCAATCTCCATTGGCTTCCCCGTATTTTCCAAAGCCCAATGAGCGCCCTTTCAAAGCTGATGGGCGGTGACGACGCTCATGGTTTTTTCATTCCGATCATAGTCCTCGTGCTGTTTTGGTGGAAGCGGAGAGAACTATTCGCGCTGCGATCGCAGCCGTGGGGACCTGGATTGCTGGTGCTGGCGCTGGCGCTGGTGCTGCACGTGGTTGGCTACGTTGTGCAGCAGCCGCGCTTTTCCATCGTGGCTTTATTCACGGGCATTTATGGAATGATGGGTCTGGCGTGGGGACGATTGTGGTTACGGGCGAGTTTCTTCCCATTCTTCCTTTTCGCGTTTGCGGTGCCCTTGGGGTCGATTGCGGAACCTATCACCTTTCCGCTGCGGTTGCTGGTCACCAAGATCGTGGCGTTCATCTGTGGCGACCTGCTGGGGATTGACGTGGTGAGCGAGGGCACACGCTTGTTGAAGATGCCGGGGGGATATGAGTATGAAGTGGCGGCGGCCTGCAGTGGCATTCGCAGCCTGGTGGCCATTACCGCCCTCGCCATTGTTTATGCATTTGCTTTTTTCCGCGGGAACGGCGAGAGGGCGCTGTTGATTTTTAGCGCGGTCCCGCTGGCGATCGTGGGCAACACATTCCGGCTGCTCGCGATTGTGATCGCCGCCGAGCTTCGCGGGCAACAAGCCGGCAACAAGGTGCATGAGAGTGATTTTGGAAGCTTGTTGCCTTACGTGCCGGTCATTCTCGGCCTGATATTGATCGGCCGCTGGCTGGAAAACCGGAAGGCCAACAAACCACGAACCGACGGCGAACCGCGCCAGCAACCGACCGCAATATGAATACGCGAAAGTGGATTTTCTTTTTCATTGCCGTGCTGATGATGGGCGGCGGGGCCGGCGTCCTCGTCCGGCTTAAAGCGAACCAGAGATTGGGGCAACCCGGTGTAAAAACCATGCCGCTGGCGGAAGGTAAAAACCTGGAGGTGATTTTGCCGGAGCAAGTGCTCGACTACACCTCCGAGCGAATCGAGCAGGACAAAACTGTGATTGGAATTTTGCCCAAGGACACCAGCTTTGGCCAGCGGCGTTACCAGGCGCTCGATGGGTTCTGGACCCAGGTGAATGTTGTGCTGATGGGCAGTGACCGCACGAGTTTGCACAAGCCGCAATTCTGTCTGGAGGGTGCCGGCTGGCATATTGACGCGGCGGCTTCCCGCGAGGAGGCCGTGCCCATCGAACGCCCGTTCGTGTACGATTTGCCCGTAATGAAAATCCTCGCGACCAGACAGGTCGAACACGAAGGCCAGGTCCGGACCTTTCGGGGTGTTTATGTGTATTGGTTTGTGGCCGAGGACGCGTACACTGCACAACACTGGCAACGCATGTGGTGGATGGCGAGGGAAGTGGCACGCACGGGCGTGTTGCAGCGCTGGGCCTACGTCTCCTGCTTCGCGGTGTGCCGGCCGGGGGAGGAGGAAGCCACGTTCGGGCGCATGAAGAAGTTTATTGCGGCATCGGTGCCGGAGTTTCAGTTGACGCCGAAGTCCAAAGAACGCGCATTGGCCGTGCAGCCATGATTCCCCGGTCGAAAAATGGACCCGACCGCATTTCCGGCGCGGAGGATGGTTGCGCGGATGGCGCTGATTTGCTAAAAGCCTTTTGAACCCGTCATTGGTTGCATAATGCTGCGTCGCGATCGTCAGATACGGATGCAAATCCACCAATTGGTGGATGCGTGCCTGTTTGCGGTGAGCTTCTGGCTGGCGTACGAACTGCGCGCCAACGAGCGGATCATCGAGTACTTCAACCTGGCTCCCATTGACACGTTCACCACGTACTTCTGGTTTTACCTCGTCCTGATTCCCGCGGCTCCGCTGATTCTCGAAGTGCAGGGTTTCTATGGTCGTCCGGTGATCTGTCCGCGCCGCGCCACGCTCTGGCCATTGTTCAAAGGATGTTTCTTCACGACGGTGGGGCTGATTTTTGCGATGTATTTTTTCCGTCGTTATCCGGCGCGTTGGGTGCCGATCTGGTTTGGGTTCATCAGCTTTGGATTGGTGTACTTAAAGGAAGAAATATTCCTGTGGGTCATTAAAAACAGGCTGACCCTGGCGCAATATCGCCGTCGTTATATTCTGGTGGGCACAAGTGAAGAGACGGCCCGCATGCGCAGCGAACTGAATGCGCGACCCGAGGCGGGGATGGAAATCGTCGCGGAGCTTGACTTGAATGATACTCCGCTCACCAAACTCTTGCAGATGCTGCACGAGCATTCCGTCAACGGTGTCATTCTCGCGGCCCGCCATGCCTATTTTGAGCAGGCCGAAGCAGTGATCAATGCGTGCGAACTGGAAGGGATCGAAGCGTGGGTGGTGGCGGATTTTTTCCGCACCCAGATTTCCCATGCGAGCTTCGATGATTTCTATGGCCGGCCGGTGATGGTGTTTCGCTCCACGCCGGAGGCTTCATGGCAGAGAGTGCTCAAGTGGATACTGGATTTCTTTGGCGCGCTGCTCTTGTTGATAGTATTGGCGATACCTTTGGCGCTGGTTGCCTTGCTGATCAGGCTCACTTCGCCCGGGCCGGTGCTCTTCCGCCAGTTGCGCTCCGGTTTGAATGGCGCCCCGTTCACGATTTACAAGTTCCGCACGATGGTCACCAACGCCGAGCAACTCAAACATGAATTGGAGTCCATGAACGAAATGCGCGGCCCCGTCTTCAAGGTCACCAATGACCCGCGCATCACGCCGATCGGAAAACTCCTGCGCCGCCGCAGCATTGATGAGTTGCCGCAACTGTTCAACGTCCTGCGCGGCGAGATGAGCCTCGTCGGTCCCCGGCCATTGCCCGTGGACGAAGTCGGGCGCTTCAACGATCTGGCCCATCGCCGGCGGCTCAGTGTCAGACCCGGTCTCACCTGTTTGTGGCAGATCAGTGGCCGCAATCAAATCTCTGAGTTCAAAGATTGGGTGCGCCTTGATCTCGAATACATTGACAACTGGTCGCTCTGGCTCGATTTCAAAATCCTGCTCCGCACGATCCCGGTGGTCCTCGCGGGGACGGGGGCGAAGTAAAGGCGTTGAAATGTTGAAACGTTAAATCGTTACAACGTCACGCTGCCCCCGATTCAACGGTTCAACAATTTAAGGATTCACGATGAAACAAAAGCAACCCACCTCCGTCGTCACCGGCGCTGCGGGCTTTCTCGGCTCGCACCTCACCGATCTGTTGCTCGCGCGCGGACACAAGGTCATTGGCATTGACAACTTCATCACCGGGTCGGTGGACAACATCGCGCACCTCGGCGGCAATCGGAATTTCAGGTTCATCGAGCAGGATGTCACCGAATTCCTTTTCCTCGATGTGCCCGTGGATTTCGTGTGGCACTTTGCATCGCCGGCCAGCCCGGTGGATTATCTGAATTTTCCGATCCAGACCCTGAAAGTCGGCTCCCTCGGCACGCACAAGGCGCTGGGACTTGCCAAAAATAAAAACGCCCGCTTTCTCATCGCCTCGACCTCCGAGATTTACGGCGATCCGCTCGTCCATCCGCAGACGGAGGAATACTGGGGCAACGTGAACACCATCGGCCCGCGCGGTTGCTACGATGAAGCCAAGCGTTTTGCCGAAGCCCTGACCATGGCCTATCGCCGCCAGCATGGCGTGCCGACCCGCATCGTGCGCATCTTCAACACCTATGGCCCCCGGATGCGGCTCCACGATGGCCGCGTGGTGCCCGCCTTCGTCAGCCAGGCATTGAAGAACAAACCGATCACTGTTTTTGGCAAAGGCACGCAGACCCGCAGCTTTTGTTATGTGTCCGACCTCATCGAAGGCATCTATCGCCTGATGATGAGCGGTTACGATCTGCCGATGAACATTGGCAATCCGGCGGAATTGACGATGCTGCAATTTGCGGAGGAGATCATCCGTGCCACCCGTTCGCGCAGCCGGATCGCCTTCAAGCCGCTGCCGCAGGACGATCCCAAACAGCGCCGGCCCGACATCACCAAAGCGCGGAAGATTTTGAGATGGGAACCAAAAGTGCCGCTGGCCGCCGGGCTGAAACAAACCATCGC
>CAZNOE010000274.1:0-7635 GCA_964574525.1 uncultured Bifidobacteriaceae bacterium | reverse complement strand
CCGCGCGAAATGAGCGTGAACTTGATTTGATCGAGAAAATGAAATCTGCCGTGACCCTCGGCCAGATTGTTGGTCAGTGAAACCGCTGCCCGACGAACTTGGCTCGCCAGTCCGAACTTTTCAAAATCAGGAAGTCGTTTCGCAACCTGATACATCGCTTTGCGAAATTCCCGCGCCGCCTTGTATGCCTCCAAGTCCTCGAAGGAACGATAAACGGGAGGCTGACTGGAATGACTGGATAAAGGGTTCATATCACTCATTTAGCTCATTTAACCAAGCACTGGTTTAACTCTTCACCGCTTCGCTTCCCCAAGCCGCGTGCAAGCCGCACTCGCGCTTTTCGTCGGCCTTGGCGGGGTCGAAGTAATCCCATTCATTCGGCAGGTTATGATGCTTCAGATAATCTTCCATGTCCGCGTCGCTCAAGTAAAAGACCGGACTGACTTTGAGCGCGCCGAAATTCCTGTCCTCCGAAACAATGTCGAGGCCGGCGCGATTTGGGTTCTGGACTTTGCGCAACGCGGTGATCCAAACGGCTGGCGCAAGTTCCTTCATGCCGCGTTGAAACGGCTCCAGCTTCATCACCGCGCTGAAATGTTTCAACTCCGCCTCCTGATCGGTCGTGGGAATCGGGCCGTGAAGCGCGTCACGGTGCGCGGGGGTCATCTTCGGCAAGTAGGGCTTCAGGTTGAGTTTGAGCCGATGGCGAAGCTGCTCGGCGTGTTTGTAGGTGGCCGGGCGATTGTAGCCGTGGTCCACCCAGAGCACGGGAATGTCAGGCTGACAACGCGTTGCCAGATGCAGCAGCACCGCTTCGTACGGACGGAAATTTGTTGAAACGATCGCGCGTCCGCCGGCCTGGGCGATGGCCCAGCGCGTGATCTCCAAAGGTGATTTGGAATGTAACGCGGCGTTGGCTTGGGCAATTTGGTCTGGAGTCATAGGTGTAAGCGCCTCTGAAAAGATTTCCCGGCATCGAAGTTCCCGGATTTGGGAAGTGTTCATGCAGCCAATGCTGCCTGTTCCGGCCAGAGCACACGTTCGACCCAATCACCGAAGCGCTCGCCAGCGTTGCGCTCATTCGCATAACGAGCCAGGACAGGCCGCAACTCGTGCTCGATCTCCGCGTCTTTGACGACGTCTTTCCATACGCGGTTCAGTCGAGTCCCAGGCGCGTTGCCGCCGAGCCAGAGTTGGTAACGTCCCGGCGCTTTGCCGACGAATGCAATCTCCGCCATATACGGTCGCGCGCAGCCGTTCGGGCAGCCGGTCGAGCGGATGATGATTTCCTCGCCCGCCAGGCCCACGTCCTCACAGAGGATGGCGATGCGGTCCACCAACCCGGGCAACATGCGTTCGGATTCCGCCAGCGCGAGGCCGCACGTGGGCAACGCCGGACAGGCGAGTGACGCGGCGTGCAACACGCTCGCCTGGTTTTCAGTTTGCACGCCGTGTTCCGCAAGCAGCGCGGTGATGGCGTCCTTGTCGGCTTCGGCGACGTTGGCCAGGATGACGTTTTGATTCGCGGAAAGGCGGAATTCGATGTTGCCGAATTTTTCCGCGACGCGGCGCAGGCCGGTTTTCATTTCGTGGCCTTCGACATCCTTGATGCGGCCGGTCTCGACGAAGAGCGTGAGAAACCAGCGTCCATCCACCTGCTTGTGCCAGCCATAAAGGTCACCCATGGTCGTGAACTTATACGGTCGCGCGGGTGCGAGCTTGAGGCCCGCGCGTTTCTCAACTTCCGCGCGCGTCCAGTCCACGCCGCGGTCGGCCACGACATACTTCAGACGCGCGTGTTTGCGGTCGGTGCGGTCGCCAAAATCGCGATGAATCGTCAGCACGGCCTTCGCCACGTCCACGAGTTTGTCCGGCGTGAAGAACCCGAGCACGTCGGCGAGCCGCGGGTAGGTCACCTCATTGCCGTGGCTGCGGCCCATGCCGCCCCCGACGGCGAGATTGTAACCGACGAGTTGATCGTTTTCGACGACGGCGATGAAGCCGAGGCAATTCGTGAACACGTCGAGGTCATTCACGGGCGGGATGACGAAGGCGACTTTGAATTTGCGGGGCAGATAGGTTTTGCCGTAGAGCGGGTCAACGAAATCTTTGCTGGCCGGGTCGTCGAGGTTGAGCGGAACGCCATCAATCCAGATTGCATGGTAGGCTTTGGTTTGGGGACGGAGCGCATCGGCCACACGGATGCAATCTTCAAAAACTTGCGCCCGCGCCTTTGTGTAAGCCGGCGTGGGTGGCGCCATCACATTGCGGTTCACGTCGCCGCAGGCCGCGAGCGTGGAGAGCAACGACTCGTTGATTTTGCAAACGAGTTGTCTCAGACCGGACTTCACCACGCCGTGGAACTGAATGCTCTGCCGCGTCGTCACCCGCAGGGTGTTGTTGCCGTATTGGGTCGCGAGATCGTCAAACACGCACCATTGCTTCGGCGTCATCACGCCACCGGGAATGCGGCCCCGAATCATCATGATGTATTTTTTGCCGGACTTGCGGAGGTCACGGTCATCCTGTTGATAAATGCCGTGAAACTTCAGGAATTGCCCATCGTCCTCCGTAAAGCGGTCGGTCGCAGTCTCCGCCAATGTCTGCGCAATGGTTCCAGCCAGAGTCGGACTTGCCTCTTTGAGGAACTCGTTTCGCGTCACGATTGATTCGACGTCGGTATTAATCATAAGCAGATTGCCAATAGATTCGATATATTATCTGTAGAATAGAAGTGGTTGTCAAACAGCTTTATCGGCTAAAAATAAGCGGTGAGCTAGATTAAACTCCAGTCGTATTATGTAGATTAAATCTCATTCCGAACAGACTGCCCCAAAAGCAGTTCGGAGGGTGATGTAGCCGCCATCCCGATCGCCCCGCCGGTCAACGTTAGGCGACATACTGGCAGAGAGCGCGAGTTCGCGACGAAAAGGTTCCACTCTTTGTCCGTCAAGATTTGCGCTTTCCTTTCCGCGTCCGCGCGTGTTCCAATCCGGCGCGGGATGCTCTTACTCTTGCGAATCATCACTCAATCGGCGGCCGCAGCCCTCGTGCTGATTGTGATGTCCGGTTGCACGGCATCGCGGTCGCGCGTGGAGGCGGCACGCGCCGCGCGCGACCAGGTTTTGTCCGGCACGCGAGCCACGTATTGCAACGCACCGCGCAAGGCTGACAATCGTGTGGATGTGGACAGGCTCGTCGCCGAGCTTGTCGAAATCCGGGCGAACACCTACAGCTTTTGCATTCACAACTGGGCGACCGACTGGGACGATTTGAAATTGATTCTGCCCGCAGCCCGCGCCAAGGGCATTCGCATCTGGGCCTCAATTGTTCCGCCGTCCGAGTCACCGCCGCGCCTGAAGATGTACGCCGAACCATTCCGACTGGATTACGTGCGGTGGGCGGAGGAATTTGCCAAACTGAGTCTCGAGCATACGAACCTCGTGGCGTGGAGCATTGACGACTTCACGCACAATCTGAAACAGACCTACACGCCCGCCTACGTGAAGCAGATGCAGGACGCAGCGCATGCCATCAATCCGCGCCTCGCCTTCGTTCCCTGTTGTTATTTCCCGGCCATCACGCCCTCCTTTGTCACGAATTACGTTCCGCTGATTGACGGCATCTTGTTTCCGTACCGTCACGAATCCGGAGGCGCCAATCTGAAGGACCCAAGCCTGGTCGAGGCGGAACTCCAAAAGCTCAAAGCGCTCGTTGGCCCGTCGTTTCCAATCGTCCTCGACATCTACGCCACGGCGCACAGCCGGCTCGGCGCGACGACGCCGGAGTACGTTGAGCAAGCCATGATCGCCGGCCATCGCGCGGCAGACGGCGTGATGATTTATTGCCATCAGGATCCGCAGAAGAACGCCGAGAAATTTCAAATCGTGAAGCGAGTGTTCGGCAATTGGGCTGCGGAAGGCAAGCGGCCCGTTCGTTGATGGATCTCGCTAGCGGCGGCTGTTGGTTGGTTCATGTCGCTGGGACAAAGCGTTGAAACAGCAAGGCGGCGAGGAACAGGATTATGAACAAGCCGCCCAGTTCGCGCGGCGCTTCGGGTGCCACGGCCAGCCAATCCACGAACACAATTCCCGCGAGCAGTCCGGAAACCGTCCGCCCAACGTTCACGGCGCCGGTCCAGAATGTCTTTCGCAGGCAACGGAGCGCCCACAACGCCAGCACGAGCGACAGTAGCAAAGCCGGTTCGCGATACGATCCGACGTTCATAAGCAGCGCGAACAGAATCGGCGCTGCCAGGAGAGACACCGGCCAGAATTGCGCTGGCGCCCGCGTACTTTCGCGGCGGGCCAGAAAACTTAAGCCCACGACATAAATCATCAGTGCCAGGCCGCACCAAATCGCCCAGCCAGTCACGCCTTGGACTCCCGTGGCCGCGGCAATCAGATAAACCCAAAACCTGCAAAACCCCATCAGCACCGGCGAAGACGTGATCAGCTTGTGAATCGCATCGTAGAGAAGGATGCAGAGCGCCAGCACGATGCCCAGCGCGCCGGCTGTCAGATCGACGGCAAAGAGCAAAACCAAACCCGCGGCCAGCCACACAAATCCCCACCGCCACACGGCTTGAAGTGTGATGGCGCCGGACGGAATGGGGCGCTCCTTTCGATGTTGCCGGTCGAACTCCACGTCGAATGCATCATTCAAAAACATTCCGCCGACGTAGAGCAACGTCACGCCCGCGAAAAGGAACGGAAGCTTTTCAGAATTCCCGGCACCGCCGAGCCACCAGCCCGCGAGACAGTTCGACCAGACGGTCGGCAGATTCGAGACACGGCCTAGAACCAGCAGTGTGCGCAGTAAGACCGGACTCGTTGATGGACTCATTTTAAATCAGTATTCAGTGTTCAGTGTTCAGTTCTGAATACTGAACACTGAATACTGTCGGCGAGAACTTGGAACGCCAACAGGAATAAGCCGAACAGCCCTTTCGGCGTGAATTCCAAATCAGCCCTCGCCCGCCAGCCCGCGTTCCGCCAACCGCGCCAGCGTCCACTCGTATTCCGCCACGAGTTGCTCCACGACGCTCCGATTCTTCAATTCCGGCGGCAGCACTTCCCAGGTGTAAGTTTCCATTTCGAGATGCGAGCACAGCGTCGGATACGCCGCCAACAGATCCAGCACCCCGAGCAAATGATCCGTCGTGTTGCCGAACAATTCGGTCGGCGGACTGTGCAACGGGATGTGAAAATGAACTCGCCACTCGGAAGCTTGATGATCCGAGTCAGTCGCCGCTGCAGCCGCTTCCGGCTCACCTGTCAGCGCCTCGCCGAGGTCGCGATAAATCACCCGCTGACCATCGGCCCGACGCACAACGACCTGGTGAAAATAAACATCGTCCTGAAAGGCGGCGAGCGCCTGGCGCGCTTCCGCGGTCGGCTGCAACTTGAGGGCGTTGCTCAAGTGAATCTTGCTGATCTTGATACCGTGTTGTTGCAGGCAGGTGATCGCATTCTGGGCTTCTTCAAATTCCACGGCGAAGTGGCACGTGTCGTAATTCACTCCAAGATGTTCGCTCAGTCGCGGGTCGTTGCGATGCTCGGCGCGCAGGCGGTCGAACAAGTGGAGCACCTCGCTGCTACACTCCAAGACGCACATCGGTTCCGGCTCAAGCCCGAGGTGCATTGTGCGTCCGGTTTGCCGGCTCAGGCGCGCGATGTGTTCGACGCAATGCCACAGGTTCGCGCGAATGATCGTCATTTCCTCCTGCGTCGTCACCAATGGTTTGAATCCGCACGGCAACGTGCTGATGCTCCCTTCGATTCCCTCGGGCAAAAGCTGCGCGAGCAGGTCAAACAGCAGATTTGTGTAAGCCGGCCGCTCGGGCGTCGTCCAGTCTGGAACGTAAACCTGCTGCTTCACGCGCGTGCCGTGAAACTGGCCGTAGGGAAAGCCGTTGATCGTGAAAACGTAGCAGTGGTTTTCGGCCAGCCAGCGCTGAAACGCCAGTATGCTGGCGCGGTCATTCAACTCACGCGCGGCGCGGTTGCTCAAGCGCAGGCCGATGGCGTACGGCGCGTTCGGGCATACGCGTTGTCGCACCGGCAGCGTGTAATTTTTGAGCGACTCGAATGTTTCCGCCCACGTCTCGCCACGATGAATGTTTGTGCAGTAGGCGAGATGCAGGCCGTGGTTGAGCTTCATGGGCTATTGGCAGAATACGCCCGCGCCGTTCGCCTGCAAATCTTTTAACGCAGGGGACGCGGAGAAAACGCAGAGGAATGTTTCTGTCCTGTATTTTCTCTGCGCGCCTCTGCGTTCTCCGCGTCCTCTGCGCTGATAGGAACGTAGTTGCATCAGGGGCAACTACCGCAAGCGACTGAACCAGGATGTAAACCGCCACCACGAGTGCGACACCCAGTACGGTTGCGATTGTAGCGCGCCAGCGGACGAAAACATTGCGGACGTTGTATTTGAGCGGCAACGCCATTTCAGATTTTGCCGTCGTAAGCGTTGTGCGTTCCGATCCAGAACCAGACGATCAAGTCGTCTTGCTGCCACGCCAGCACACGATATTTCTGGTTGATGCGAACCGACCAAAGTCGCGGTCGAAGTTCTTTGAAGTGAAGGCTCGCGTGAAAAGGATGTTTCTGCCAGAGGCGGAATCGTTGTCGCGCCAAAACTTGAATGTCAGCGGGCAGGGCGTCGAAATGTTTCCAAAACCGCGGGTCGGTTTTTGATTTCACGGCAACTCGCGCAATTTGCCCGATTTGGCGTTCGCTTCCACTTCGCGCAAAACGTGCGCGTGCCTGCCGTCGGGTGCGAAGTCCTCGGTCATCTGTTTATCCCATTCGTCGTCTTCCCAACCGTTGAACCATTTGGCAAATTCGGCGCGTTCCGAGAGCGAGAGCGTTTGCACTGCGGCCTTGATTTCGGCGAGCGTACTCATGGTTTCAATTTAACAGTTCAATGGACGGAGGCAATGGGTTTCCCGGCCAGACTAATCCAGCGTTTTCAGTCCCTCCATGACGCTCATTCGCGCCACGGCGATGGATGGCGCGATGCTGGCCGTGATGCCCAGACCTGCCGCCACCAACGCCGCGCCGTCTGCTCGTTTTCAAACGCCCGATACTCCACTCCATCCATTTTGGCTTCGCCGAAGATCGGGCGGAGCAATTCCGTATCCATGCCGGACTGCGCGAACGACATGCCCTCCTCGTTCTTGAATTTGCCGCCGAACCAGGTGAACGGTGAAACGGCTTCCACGCCATGAATGCGCGCAATGATCGCCCGCTGTCGCGCCGGCAAGAAATTCGCCAGCGAAATTTTGTTGCGCACCACCACGCGCAACGCCGCGCCGGCGTCCTCCGGTGGCTGCATGATTTCTGCGCGGTGCGACCAGCAACAGCACGAGCAGGAACAAACTCACCGCCACGCTAAGAACCGAAAGCGTCGCGCGGCGCTTGTTGCGCAGGGCGTTCTTGAGGATGAATGTGCCGACGGTCATTGCCTGGTTTGCTTCGATTCCCAACCCCGCGGGATTTTAGTCCGGCGCAACGGGTTAAGCGAGTGCTGTCTACGGCCAGCTTGACGCCGCTGCCAGCGTCTGCTTACGTTGTCATCGTTGCAGCCTAAATCCGGCTTCCTTCCTGAGGCCGGATGCGGGGGACCCAAGAT
>CAZNOE010000273.1:0-7650 GCA_964574525.1 uncultured Bifidobacteriaceae bacterium | reverse complement strand
CCGACTGTCGCGCCGTGGGAATTCTTCATCCACCAGCCTTTGCGCCGGGATTTCCTGGCGAAGCTGGCGATATTCGCTTCCGCCTCGGCCACGGCTGCGCGCAGCGGTTCGTCCGCTTTGAGCGATGCAGCCATCAGTTCGGCCTGTGTTACGGCGAGTTGCTCGGTCGTGAGTTTGGCGCCATCAAACCGTTCGGTCAGTTCCAGGAGCGCGTCGTCGCCGCGCACCTGCACCTCGTCGAGGATGGCGCGCGTGCGTTGCTCAATGACGGGATCGAACAGGCTGGACGGCGCGGTCACTTCGCGCAGCCGCTCGGCGAAATCCGCGTCGGTGTGCTGAATCACTCTCATGCGCGCAGGCTAGGGGAATCGCGGGGTGAAGTCAAAGGAGCGCCGGCCTCCGGCCCGGCAGGTTGCACCCCGTGGCCCGAAACGCGCAGGGCCGGAGGCCGGCGCTCCAAAGCGGACGAAAATCACGCATGATGCGTGAAAATTTCCCGCGAACCCGCTCACGCAAATGCGGCGGGAGAATCCTGATTCGTCAATTCCTGAACAAACGCAGTGTTTCCCGCACGCAACGAGTGCTGGCCCGCGCGATGCTTGGAGTTGTTTTGGCGGCTCGCAGGGGTCGCCGGCAGAAAAAACTCAACCGCGGAGGCAGTATGTGTGATGAAACGAATTCCGCCGAGTCTAGCCCGGAACTTCCGCCCAAGCCCGAACGGGCATCGTCGCCGGCCTTCGTTGCACCGCGCAACCGAGGGGCCTCACATTGGCTGAAACGGTTGCTGGCATGCAATCCGTTTTACCTGGTGAGCGCGGCGCTGTTGCTGTTTGGCATGTACCGCGTATCAATTGATCCGAATTTTCTTCGCACGGAAACGGCCCAACTCATTTTCAATTTCACCTCGCTTCAATTCTACGAACTGCTGCTTGTGTTCACAGCGGTCTTCCTGACGCGGCGCTGTATCTGGTATGACGCCACTCTGCTCGTGGTGCTGGAAAACTTGTTCGTGCTGGTGCCGTTCATCCTCGTGAGCCAGGCAGCGCTCATCGAACCGCGGACGGTGTGGGTGCTTTGCGCGGCGGCGGCGTTGATCGCTCTGGGGCGCTCCGCCGCCGCGCGACGACCGATTTACGTGCGTGCGTTTTCTCCGGGTTTGTTGGCGGGTGGTTTGGCCGTGCTGGCGGCGAATACTGCGTTGCCGATTCTCTACCGAACGCTCCACGAGACAAAGTTCGGCACGAAGCTGGCGACGGGCGCGGCTTACGAGATGAACGAAGTGAGCTGGCTGTGGGTGTTGCCGGCTCTGTGCGCGCTGGCGAATCTGCTGCCTCGCCCGCGCGAAAACGGGGAACTGCTGGTGCAACGCCGGTGGTTCCCCGTCGGCTTGCTGCTGCTCTGGCTCATCGGGACCGGCGTGCATTTGTATTCCCTTGGCTACGTGTATGACTTCGATCTGCGCCGCGAATTGCTCGCGCCCGCGCTGTGCGTGCTCGCATGGACACTGTACGCTCGGCTGAATGATTTTGTCGCGCCGCCGCCGCATGCGCTTCGCAGAGCGGCGCTTGTTCTGCCATTGCTTGCCACGCTGGCAGCCGCGGGCGTGGAGAGAAGCCACATTTTCTTCGCGCTAACCGTTCTGAATGCACTGGCGTTCACGGGCATTGTGATCGTAGAGCGGGACAACCGCGTTGCGCTGCACCTGTTGTTGGTAACCGTCGCGGCGTTCGTCGCCGCAGTTCCGAAGGAATGGATCGAGCCGGCGACAGTTGAATTGAGCAGGGCGAAGTTGATCGCGGCGGCATCGGCGGCCTACCTGTTGCTGTGTGCGGCGTTGTCGCGAAATCCGAAAGCGGCCATTCCGGGCGCATTTGCGGCGGCGTTCGTGGGTGGAGTTCTTTGCAAAGACGCGGATAGTTCCCCTCACTGGGCGATGCAAGCTGGCATGGTTTTCTTCCTCCTGCACAGTTTACGGTGGCGCGATCACGAGCATCAAGGTGCCGGCGCAGTGCGAGCAGTAGCTTCGCTTGCGTGGATCGTCCAGTCTTTTGCCTGGGTGCGAAACGGCGTGCCGGTTCTTCTTCCGCTTTCAATTGCAGCGGTTGTATTCGCGGTTTGCGGGTTACGTTGGTTCATCCGTCTCAATTGGTCGCCGGTGGTTGTCCCCATTGCGGCTGTGATGGTCGGCTTGTGCAGCCCGGCGAATCTTGCATTTGTCAAACTGCAAACCACTCCCATCGGCATCATGGCGATTGCGGGCAGTTTTCTCCTGTTCGGCCTGGGAACGATTGCGGCATTGACGAAGCATCGTTGGAACGTGGCCGGAAGACATTAAGTCTGGTCACTAGTTCAGAATCAAAGGGAGCGCGTTAGCAGCGTCCGAGGCCGCGCGCCCGCCGTCTTTGGATTCGTTGCCGGCGAAGGTTGGTCTTGAAGAGTTCTGCGAAATGACAGACTGTGCGCTTCGGATGAAAAGTCATATCGTTTGGGGTCTCGTCGCGACACTTGGGTTTGTTACCTCGCTTGTCCAGGCTGATTCGGCGGAGCCCCGGAGCAATTTTCGGTTTCGCCTTCCCCACCGTGTGAGCTATCGGCTGGTCGAGAGCAAGGCTGTTCCGGGGTTTGATCCCGGAAACGTCGAGTGGCTCAGAGTTGTTCCGGAAAACGACCCAGCACATTTCGTGGAACTCGGCAGCCGGCTGGTTGTGCGATTGGAATCGCCCACGGATTTGTCGCAGTTAATCGCCGGGAGCTCGCTGGCAGCGACGCGCGTCGTCACCTCCAACGTTTTTATCCTGCAAGCGCCGGACGCCAGGACCGCCGCGCGCGAGGCACATCGCCTGGCGGCCCTGCCGGAAGTGACGAGCAGTTACCCCGTGATGCGCCGGCAAGCGGATTTGCACGGGCCGTACGCCTACCTGCCAAGCGACAGCCTGTTTTCTTTTCAATGGCCATTGGAGCATCGGAACGGTGATGGGTCGAGTGCAGGCGTGGATGTGAACGTGCGGGCCGCGTGGCCTTACTCGATAGGCGAGGGCGTGATCGTCGCGGTGGCTGACAGCGGCGTGGAAATGAATCACGTGGAACTGACCAACAGTGTTACCGGTGCGCCACACTACAATTTTTCCGCGCAGACGACCGACGGCGCACCGGTCAACCGGTCTGGCAGCGGCGCGCACGGGACAGAAGTCGCCGGATTGATCGCTGCGCAAGGAAATACCGCGCGCATGGTTGGCGTGGCACCAGGGGCGAAGCTCGCGAGTTGGGTCATCTTTGGGACGAACATGCTCCTGGCGAGCGATGATCGCTTGATGGAGCTGTACCAGTACGAATCCAACAGCGTTGCCGTGCAAAACCATAGCTGGGGCCATCCGGGATTGACGCTCGGTGGGCCGACATTGCTCGAACAACTCGGCATCTCCAACGCGATTTTTTACGGCCGGTCGGGCCGGGGAGCTATCATGGTGCGTTCCGCGGGCAATGACCGCGCGTCGGGCGCCAGCGCCAACGATGACGGCTATCCTTCCGATCCGCGCGTGATCGCCGTGGCCGCGGTGAATATCAGCGGACGTGCGGCGGACTACAGCGAGCCTGGAGCTTGCGTACTCGTCAGCGCCCCGAGCGGCGATCCCACCACGTCGGGGCACGGCTTGTTCACCACCGATCTGCTTGGAGGTGACGGCGCAAATCCGTTCCTGTTTTTCCCGCCGAACGTGGATTTGTCCGACTACAACTTCTACAACCAGTTCACGGGCACCGAAGGCTTTAGCGGCACCTCTGCAGCCGCGCCACACATCGCTGGCATCGCGGCCTTGATGCTGGCGGCCAATCCCAACCTGAATTACCGCGACGTGCAACAAATCCTCCTGCTGGCCTCAAGACACTTTGACTTTGCCGATCCTGACCTCACGACCAACGGCGCTGGATTCCGAGTCAGCCACAACGTTGGCTTTGGCGTGCCAGACGCGGGCGTGGCGGTGAACCTGGCGCGCCACTGGACGAACCGCCCGCCGCTGACCAGCGTGACTCTCTCGTCCACTGATCCACTTGCCATTCCTGACGACGGATTGCGTGTGCTTGTGACCGGCAACGACGTGCCGCAAAACCTCGCATCCATTCACACGTTACCGGGCGTGGGGCCGCACGCCGACACGCCCACGGCGATACTGCCGTTGGTGGATTTCGGGTTCGGCACCACGGCGAACGGCTTCAATCTCGCGAACAAAGCAGCCCTGATTCAACGCGGTACAAACACTTTCGCGGACAAAATAATCCTGGCTGCCCAAGCGGGCGCAGCCTTTGCCATCATTTATAATTATCCCGGCAATCTTCCCGCGGGCGGCGATCAACTCGTGCCGATGGGTGGAACGGATTTTGTCCCGATCCCCGCGGTGTTCATCGGCAATAGCGACGGTGAGGCACTTAAAACTTTCTTCCAAACGAACGCCTCGGCACTGGCCCAAATCCAGTTGAACTCGACCAGCCATGTTTTCACCGTGACCAACACGCTGCTGTGCGAACATGTGGGCTTGCGGGTGATGACCGATCACCCGTTGCGCGGCGACGTGCGCATCACGCTCGTTTCACCATCCGGCACTCGAAGCGTTCTCCAGCGCTACAATGGGGATACCAACCCCGGCCCTGCGGATTGGACGTATTACTCGACCCACTACTTCTACGAGAGCAGCGCGGGGAACTGGCGGGCTTACTTCAGCGACGAGGGCCAGGGCAACACCGGCGCTGTGCAAAGCGTGAGTCTCATCATTTCCGGCGTGCAGCTTTCCGACACCGACCATGACGGGCTGCACGATCCTTGGGAACTCACGTATTTCGGCGATCTCACTCAGGGGCCAAGCGATGATCCCGATCACGACGGCTATTCCAACATGCGCGAACAAATCATGGGCACGAATCCTAGCCTCGCCGTGCCGTTGCAATTGGATCTGTCCCGTTGGAACGCGAGCCTCGCGCGGTTGAGTTGGCCGGGCAACCCGCAGTTCACTTACCAAGTCTGGGGCGGCACGAACGCCGCGTCGCTGTCGTTGCTTGCGACGGTGACCGGGCGCTTCCCGGAAGCCGAGTGGTTTACGCCTTACAACAGCCTGCCGCGTCAATTTTTCCAGGTTCGCGCCTCGCCGATTCCGTAAGCTGCTTAGAGCGCGTCTGAGAATTGTAGGGCAGGGCTTCCAGCCTGCCGGTTGACGAGGCATCCCTGCCTCGTCTTTCGAGCGGCAAGATGCCGCCCGAACCGGCAGACAAGATGTCTGCCCCACATTCTCAGACACGCTCTTAGGATTTTTTGGCTTTAGTTCCAACGCGGGGGCTTTGATATTGACGCTCGTGCAGAACCCAATCATTGCCGCGCTGGATGTGGCGACCGCGGAACACGCGTTGAAGCTCGCGAGAGAAATCGCCCCCGCCGTCGGCGCATTCAAGGTTGGCAGCGAACTTTTCACCGCCGCCGGACCGGATGTTGTCCGCCGGGTACGCGACACGGGAGCGGCAGTTTTTCTCGATCTGAAATTCCACGACATTCCGAACACGGTTGCCAAAGCCGTCGCTTCGGCGGTGCGGCTCGACGTGCAGATGCTAACGATCCACACGAGTGGCGGGCTGGAGATGATGCGCGCCGCCGAGGAATCTGCGCAGCAAACGGCATCGCAATCCGGCCGCAACGCGCCGCTTGTGCTGGCGGTAACCGTGCTGACCAGCCTCGATAGTAACGCGCTCGGCGACATCGGCTGCGGCGCTAATGTTGGCAAGCAGGTCGAACGGCTGGCTGCGCTGGCGGTGAAAGCCGGCTTGCGCGGATTGGTTTGTTCGCCACTGGAGCTCGTCGGCTTGCGGCAGATTCTCCCGGCGCACGTTCAACTCGTGACGCCCGGCATCCGCACGGGCGTAGAAAAGGCCGACGATCAGAAGCGGACGCTCACGCCGTGCGAGGCAATGGCTGCGGGCGCGAACTGGCTGGTGATTGGCCGGCCGATTTATGAGGCGGAGAACCCCCGCGCGGCAGCGGAAGCCATTTTGAAATCGCTGAACTGAATATTCGCGCACAGAACTCATGAGTAAACCCTCCTTAACAGTCATCGCTCCATTTCAAGCCCGCCCCGGCAAGGAGGCCGAGTTGCGCGCCGCGTTGATCGGGCTGCTTGCGCCGACGCGCAACGAATCTGGCTGTCTCAATTACGACGTTCACCAATCGGTGGACGATCCGGCGAAGTTTCTCTTCCATGAGAATTGGACGAGCAAAGCGCATCTCGACGCTCATTTGCAGTCGCCGCACGTCAAGGCGCTACTGCCGCGCGTGGATGAGATTTGCACCGGATTCCCGCAGATAACGCTGTGGGAAGCGATCGGCTGAGCGCCAAGCAGGGCCACGTGTGTTTCACTGCGTCTCGCCGCCGGTGATTTCCGCGAGCAGGCGGAAGAACGCTTTCTTGCGCTCGCTGCTTGCCGTCCAATTCACCGGCACGCTCTGGTAGCCCTCAGCAAAGCCTTCGCCCGACTTGCGGAAGTCGAAGTAGCCCCACGACGCGTGTTCGCTCAACGCGGCGACGAAATTATTTCGCGGCTGATCGAAATCAAAGTGGTCGTCTTCGTTGAACAGAATCGGCACCGGCCGATAGCCGGGAACACGCCGCGTCTCGCGCACCATCCCGGCGATGCGGTCGGGATTCGACACGCCGTTGCCGTGTAGCAACAGGTAATCAGAGACGCGCACCACGTTTTCCTTCGGTACCGTGCCGCCGCCGTAGGAGGTGCTGACCAGAAGCCGCCGTCCGTCGCGCTTGCGATTCTTCACGCGCTCGATCAATTCGTGGACGCGGTTCGGCTTAAGGATCGGATGATCATACGAGCCGTCGCACTCGTTATTGATTTCGATCAGGACGTTTTGCCAGCCGTGCTTTAGGAGCCATTCCGTTGCATTGTCCGTTGCGCGCAGAACCGCCGCCTCGTCCCGCAATCGCTGGTCTTGTGCGAAATAGAAGTAGCCAAGGACGACGATCATCCCCAGTTCGTCCGCCCGGTTGAGGATGCGCTCGAGCCGGGCAAGATAGTCAGCGCGGAGCGAGCCGGCGTCGTCGAATGCGGAATTATGCCATGGCTGCGACTTCGAGTAGCCCTCCGGCGAACCGCCTTGCAGATTGAGCGTGAAGGCGAGCAATCCGTGCCGCCGCCACTCGGGCATTGCCGCGATGAATTCACGCGTGTTGCGCTCCGCGTCCCATTTGCCGGTATCCGGGTACGCCCAGCGCGAAACCGTGTTCGTGTTCAAGTCGTCGAAGATGCCTTGAACCAGCCGCGCATTGAGCAGCAGCCCCTCGACTTTGTGTCCGTTCCAAACGCGCCCGGCGTAAGTCGGTTGGCCGTTGATGTGGAACTCATCGCCGGAGATGGATACTGCCGTAGCACCTGTCGTTCGCAGCGCCACCAGCAAAACAGCCGACAAGACGCCAACACCTTTGTTTGAAATCACCATGGATCAATAGTTCGCGGAACTTGGAATCGAAAAGCAAGCCCAGCCTCCTCCCACGTTAAAGCTTCCCCCGCGAGGGTTCATAAGCTAAGAAGCCGCGCGATTGTTGACCTTATGGCGCTCCTCGAAATTAGAAACCTCGCGCTCGATTTTCTTGTCGGTGACGCGAG
>CAZNOE010000272.1:0-7662 GCA_964574525.1 uncultured Bifidobacteriaceae bacterium | reverse complement strand
CGCATCCACGCACGCAATGCTGGCAAACCTTTTTCCGGACGACGATTACAAGTTTCAACTCCGTTTCGAACGGGGCGAACCGGTGGAATTCTTTTCGGCCACGGTTGACGGCGCCAGGTTGCTGGCGGAGCGGCGACATTGGTTGCGCAGTGAACCACAAACCTATGCAGCGTTGCTGGCGGCGGGCGAGCCGTTGCTGGAAGAAGCCATTCAACTCGCTGGAAGTTGGAATGGCTTTGTGCTGCCGTCCGATGCGAAATCGCCGTGGGAGAAATGTCTCGCTCTCGGCCAGTTTTGGGAACCGGACTATCTGCTGCTCAAAAGCGACGCCGACGGCGAAATCCGGCTCTACGGCGGGTGCCTTTGCTTTCCTTCGTCTTGGCGGCTCGCGGACAAGATTGGCCAGCCCATTGAACTCATTCATGCGCCGGTGCCAGGGTTGAACACGGCCATTGGCGCGGGGATTCACAAGTTTCTGGCCGGACTCAAGCCCGGCGCGGCTTGGCTCCGTCACAATTGGGGATTCGCCCGGTCGCCCGAGTTGAATCATCATCCCGGTCGCGGACTGCCGCGGCTCGACGCCGGCGTGAGCGAAAGCGAAGTGTGGTTGCGCGTCGAACACCAGGCTTTGGTCGCCCTGCCGGAATCGCAGGGAATTCTTTTCGGCATTCGAGTGGTCAACCATTCGCTTGCGGAGGTGAAAGTTGACGCATTGGCCGCCGCTCGTTTGCGTCGCGCGCTGGAAACGATGCCGGACGAAATGGCCCGATACAAAGGTCTCAGCAACGCCAGACGGAGAATCCTTGAATTTCTATCAGTCGTTTGAAGTTCGAACCATTGTCCATCCCAAACCTGGCTGTTGTTTTGATTATCAGTTGCGAAAGCGTAACAGCCTCTCACGAACTGTTGAAATCTCGTGAGAGGCTGTGATAATGACGTGCGTTGTCAGGAAGGCCTGGCCGCACCCAGGGGCTTGTTCTTGTCGCTTTGATTCTTCGGAACGGTCACAGTCACCGATCCTGTCGAACTGTTGCCCGAAGCGTCCGTGCAACGAACGGTAATGGTGTAAACGCGGTCCGTGCCAGATGAGTTCTTCGAGGCAGCAAGTTTCGCCGTGAGCGCGCCAGTGATTTGAATATCGTTGGCGGCTACCGTTTCATCGGCCGTGATCGAGATGATTTGGCTCACGGGCATGGGATCACAATTGTCCGTCGCCGTTACGGTGACGGTTACGGGAACGAGTTGGTTGTTTGGCGGTGAGAGTACAGCCGGACTCGCGTGAACCGATGTGATGGTCGGGGCTGTCAGGTCGGCTATCGTGAGCGCAATGTCTCGCGTGGTGCTGTTGCCGCTCGCGTCCTTGACTGTCACAGTGATGAGGTATTGTCCCACCGGAAGCAGTGTTCCAGCAGTCGGGTTCTGGCTTACGACCAGTTCATTCGCGGGCGTGCAATTGTCGGATGCGACGACGGCCGAGGCGACTTCAGGAACGGCGCCCTGGCAATTCGCGCTGGTCGAAACTGTGAGCGTACTGGGACCGCTCGCGATAACCGGAGCGATGGTGTCAACCACGCTTAAGGAGACGCTGGTCGAGATCCTGTTTCCTGCGGCATCCGCCACGGTCACCGTGATGCTGTGCTGGCCGAGCCCGACCGCGGTGCCGGCGGCTGGATTTTGAGTGACAAGGAGGTTGGCCGCCGCCGTGCAGTTATCCGAGGCAACCACGCTGCTGGTTACGTCTGGCACTGTCGCCTGGCAGTTCGCACCCACCGAACGTGTTACAGGCGGGGGACTGCTGCTGATAACGGGCGCGGTCGTATCGACTACTGTGAGCACCGTGCTGCAGGAGGCGCTGTTGCCCGAAGCGTCCGTGGCCGTCACGGTGATCGTGTACGAACCAACGCCGACGAGCGTGCCGGCTGACGGATTTTGAACGATTGTCAGCGAGCCGGCCGGAGTGCAGTTGTCGCTTGCGACAATTTGCGGGATGAGATTTGGAACAACTGCCTGGCAGTTTGCATCGGTCGAAACCGCGAAGGCGCCGGGGCAAGAGACCGTCGGTGCGGTCGTGTCCGTGACGTAAACCACCACGTCGTCCTGCGAAGACGAGCCGCAGGGGTCTGTGACTTTCAGAGTGAACGTGTGGGTGCCGATGTCGAACGTCGCGGTCAGGGTGGTGTTTGTGCCAAGGACGCTGCCATTCTCACTCCACTCGTAACTGAGCGTGTCACCGTCTGGATCGTTCGAAGCGCTTCCATTCAGCGTCACTTGAGCCTGGCAGCTTACGTTTTGGTCCGGGCCAGCCATAGCCACGGGTGAGCGGTTGGCACTGCCAGGATCAATGATGAAGGATTGAAAGGCGTTGCTGAAGGTTCCATAGCCTACGATACGCCCGGTGTCGTTAATCAATTGGGCACTTGTTAAAATCCAGCCTGAATTCTCAGGCAAGAGGGAATTCAGGTCCATCAGACTTCCGTTTTGCCAGATAAAGGCGCGAGATGCGCCATTTGCATCCGTAGATTCGCCCACCACCTGCCCGAGGTTGTTGATTGCTTTGGAGGCGCTATAGCTTCCACCCAACGTGCCTAAATCCGTCAAACCACCGCCGCTGTAGATGAACGCATGTGTCTCTGCGTTGGCCGTCGTGGCGTTGCCGATCACCTGGCCGGCGTTATTAATGGCCAACGCGCTTGAATAACTTCCACCCAACGTCCCAATTTCCGTCATCACGCCTCCGGAATAAATAAAGCCGTGAATGTCGCCATTGAGCAGTGACGACTCACCCACAACCATATCAGAATTGTTGAGGCCGTACGCGTAACTGTAAGGACCGCCGAGGGTGTCGAGGTCAATCAATGTTCCGTTGGTGTAAAGAATGGCGTGGAGATCGAAGTCGAATTCGGAATAGGAGTTTGCGGCAATGTTGCCAGATTGGTTGATCGCGATGGCGACGCCGTAGCCTCCACCGAGCGTGCCAAGGTTTATCATGGAACCGGCGGCAAAGAGAAATACCTCCAACGCTCCATCGGCGTTCAAGGAATGGCCTGCCACCTGGCCGGCGTCATTGATCGCGACTGCGCTGCTGTAAGGCCCGCCCAAAGTGCCCAAGTCAGTCGGAGCGCCGTTGCTGTAGAGAAAAGCGTGGGTTTCGAGACCGCTGCTGTCGACGGCTTCTCCCACGATCTGCCCCGAGGAATTGATGGCAAGAGTGCCTCCGAGCGCGCCCAAGTCAGTCATGCCCCCGGCGCTATAGAGGAAAGCATGCACGCCAAGATCACCGGAAGTGAAGGAAAACCCGGTTATTTGGCCCGAAGCATTCATGGCATTGCCCAGCGACAGGGAGCCTCCCAAGGTTGGCAAACCGGTGATGGTGCCGGAGCCCTGTCCGCAGGGCCGGCTGTCAGTCGCAATAAACAAAAGCAGCAAGCAAAGCGCGCCGCGTAGGTGGTGGACGGAGTTCCTGTTCATAATTCTGTTCATGCTCCTTTTGACAGTTGGCTTGACGCCGTTAGTCACTCTCGAGAGTTGGTAGCAGAGGCTGAGCCAGCTTTTGGGACGCTTCAAAAGCCATATTTGGGCACGGATTCGGGACAGTGATGTATCTGTGTGTGACGCTGAGGTCAGAATGAGGACACGACTCTACACTTTCAAGGCAGCCAACCGACGACCGATCGATGGGGTGGAATGGAGGAATTGCGATTCCGCGACAGAAACGGAGCCACGCGTCTTATCGCGGGCTTGGGTCGCCTGGATGTGCGCCGGCGGACGCGGAGGGAGATTGCTGATTGCGCGCCGGATCTTCGATGCGCTGGCTTAGCTCGCCAGCGCCTTGTTCTTCGCTCGCGACTCGGCAGCGAGCTTGAGTTTGAACTGATCAAGCCGCTTTTGCGTTGCCGCGTCACCCACGCCGAGAATCTGCACCGCAAGCAATCCCGCATTCCGCCCCGCGCCAATTCCGACGGTCGCCACCGGCACTCCGGGCGGCATCTGCACGATGGAGAGGAGCGAGTCGAGTCCCTTGAGTGACTTGCTTTCAATGGGCACGCCAATGACTGGCAGTGTCGTGAACGCTGCGGTCACGCCGGGCAAATGCGCCGCCCCGCCCGCCCCCGCGATGATGACACGCAAGCCACGTTCGCGTGCGGAACTCGCATACGCTTCCAGGTCGCGCGGCGTGCGGTGGGCGGAAATCACTTTGGCCTCGGAGGCGATGCCAAATTCTGTCAGCGCCTCGGCGGCGGCTTTCATCGTGGGCCAGTCGGAATCGCTGCCCATCAGAATTCCAACGAGCGGTTTAGCGGATTGGTTTTGCTTCATGGTTCGCGCCTGAATCGAAGCGGATTTTCCGTGGAAAGTCCAGCGCGGTCACGTGGCACGTCCAATGTTCCATTCGGACCTGCTCAAAGCCATGAACCGGCCATTGGAGCGCCGGCCTCCGGCCCGGCACGCTAGGCGGCGTGATTCGCAAAGCGCCGGGCCCGGAGGCCGGCGCTGCGTCCGCGAAGGAGACGGTCGGAAATGATGCAGCCGCCCCGCGGGCGGTTCACTTTCCTCCGAATTGGAAATCGTCGAACAAGGTGACGCTGTCCGCCTTCGTCCAGACGCCGACCATGCCGGCGTCCTTGAACGTGAGGTCCTCCGCGTCGAACAAAGGCTTGCCATCGAAGAGGACCTTGAACGCGCTCCCGCGGAACTCGACGCGCAGGGTGTGCCATTTGCCGGCCGTCACGGTGAGGTTCGCCCCTTTGAACTGTGTCCGCTTGCCGTTGACGAAGTGGTAAATGCGGACATTGTCCTCCAGTGCGTTCGCTCGGCAGATGTAATAATTGTCCGCATCGCTGGCGCGCCAGATCACGCCGGCGGCCTGGTCCTCTTTTCCAGCGACGGTTTTGAATTTCACTTCCACGAAACCGTCTTTGAGACTCGTGTTGTTCTTAAGGCAGACGGGATAAGCCGCTTCGCCGGATTGCTTGAGCGCGTTGGGTTTGCTCGGCGCGGAATCGTCGGCGACGACGATCCATTTTGGTTCGCCCGTGCCGGTTTTGGTGGCGGTCCAGCCGGATGGCGACGCGCCGGGTCTCATCTCGTCGAAATGAATTGTTTCGGCCGGGAGATGCGCGGTTAATACGGTCGTGGCCGCCAGTGAAAGGATTTTCCGTCGCATAATGGTTTGCGTATTGGCTGCACCCGATTCAGCGCCTAGGAAACCATTTTGGCAAGAGCAATTCCTTGAGTTGTGAAAGCGTTCAAAAACATCGCCGACTTCCTCGCGTTGCGCCGAAACACGTCGCTGCTGCTGGTGGCGCTCGTGCTCGCAGGCACGGGGGAAAAACTCTGGCTCGGTTTCGCACCGAAGTATCTCGAAACCCTCGGCGCGGGCGTGTTCATCATCGGATTGTTCGACGCCCTGCAGACGCTGCTCGGCGCGGTGTACGCGTATCCGGGCGGCTGGTTCACGGACCGCTGGGGACAACGCCGGTCGTTGCTGTCGTTCAATGCGATTTCGCTCAGCGGATACTTGCTTGTGCTTTTCTGGCAACACTGGATCGCGCTGCTGCTCGGATCGT
Source organism: uncultured Bifidobacteriaceae bacterium (assembly GCA_964574525.1). Classification (GTDB taxonomy): domain Bacteria; phylum Verrucomicrobiota; class Verrucomicrobiia; order Limisphaerales; family JADLHS01; genus WYBW01. The sequence continues at coordinate 2,095 of CAZNOE010000272.1, read as the reverse complement.
TTCTTTTCCTGGCATGGAGCGCACTCTCCCTGCCGACGACGTTCACCGTCGTGGCGACTTCGCTCCAGCGGCACCAGCACACTATGGGCATTGGTGTGCAATCCATGGTGCGCCGCGTGCCGATGATGGTCGGCCCGCTCGTTGGCGGTTGGCTGTTGATGCAATTTGGCTGGGCCAAAGGGGTGCAATACGCGCTCGCGTTGTGCACCGGATTGAGTTCGCTGACGATGGTGTTCCAGTGGTTCATGCTCGAGTCTGGCAGGGCTGACCTGCCGATCAACCAGGACGCGCAGCAGCGCATCCCTACCTTTCTGGGTATCGTCAAATCGTTCACACCGGCGCTGCGTGAATTGCTCGTAAGCGATATTCTGATCCGTTTCTGCGAGCGGATTCCTTATGCATTCGTGATTCTATGGGCGATTGATCACGGCGGAGTCAGCGCGCAGCAATTTGGTTATCTCGTCGCGTTGGAGACGGTCACGGCAATGGTTTGTTACATTCCGGTGGCGCATCTCGCCGACAAGTACGGCCGGCGACCGTTCGTGCTGGCCACGTTCGTTTTCTTCACGCTGTTTCCGATTTCGCTGATATGGGCGACGAACTTCGGTTGGCTGGCTTTTGCCTTTGTCGTCCGCGGCCTGAAGGAATTCGGCGAGCCCGCGCGCAAGGCGCTTATCATCGGCGAGGCGGCGCCCGAATTGCGCGCGCGCACCTACGGCGCGTATTACTTGATTCGCGATTGCGTGGTGACGACTGGCTCGTTCCTCGGCGCGTGGCTGTGGAGCATCGGTCCCCGTGCGAACTTCATCGGCGCAGCGGTGTGCGGTGCGTTGGGGACGATTTGGTTCTGGCGGAAATATGGTGTCAGGTGCGAGGGGTCAGGCGCGAGGGGTCAAGCAGCCGCAGCACCTGACACCTGACACTCCGCACATCGCACCAATTTTTCCCTTGTCAAGCTGTCACGTGTCACCTTTCCCTTCCTTTGATGACGACAGCGAACAAAGTCACGATTCTGCGAATCCTCCTGATTCCGTTCTTCGTCGTCGAGGTGCTGTACTACGTCAAGGCGGGCAATGAAATGCACCGCATCGCCGCGTTGCTGACGTTTGCCGTTGCGGCGATTTGCGATGGAGTAGATGGCTACATCGCCCGGCGCTACAACCAGATCAGTGAGCTGGGCATGATCCTTGATCCGCTGGCCGACAAACTGTTGCTGGTATCGGGTGTCGTGCTGCTGAGTTTCGATCATGGCCCGCTGATCGGACAAGTTCCCTTGTGGCTGACCGGCACAATCATCGGGCGCGATCTCTTGATCCTGGTCGGCATGGTCGTCATTCAATTCACCGTGGGAAAAGTCCGCGTGCGCCCGCGGATCGTCGGCAAGGTGGCCACGGTGCTTCAGATGGCCTCGGTACTCTGGATTCTACTGCGCTGGGACGAGGATTGGGGCGAACGATGGATTGTGTATCTCACGGCGGGAGCGGCGGTCTTTACAGGTGTCTCCGGCCTCTTTTACGTTTACGACGGCGTTCGGCAACTGAGTTCGAGTCCGAGCAGTTCCGCGAGCCAGCCGGCGGCAAAGCAGTGAAGTCGTTATAGCGTTAAAGCGTTGAACCGTTAAAACGGTTTCAAGCATGGCTAAAGAAATTGAACTGAAACTTAAGGAAGGTGATCCAGCGCCGGACTTTTCGGCCTCAGCCAGCGGCGGCGGCAGAATGTCCCTCGCCGATTTCAAAGGCAAGAACGTCATCCTCTACTTTTACCCGCGGGACGACACGCCCGGCTGCACGAAGGAAGCCTGCGCCTTTCGCGATCACTTCGCCGACTTCAAAAAGAAAGGCGCGGTGGTGCTGGGCGTGAGCACTGATCCGGTGAAGAAGCACGACAAGTTTGTGGAGAAATACAAATTGCCGTTCACGCTGCTGGCGGACGAAGACAAGAAAATCGTTCAGGCTTACGGCGTATGGGGAGAGAAAAGTTTTCTCGGAAAGAAGTACATGGGCATTTATCGCGTGACGTTTCTCATCGGACCGGATGGCCGGATCAAAAAGGTTTGGCCGAAGGTGAAGCCGGAGGAACATGCGGAGGAAGTGCT
>CAZNOE010000271.1:0-7678 GCA_964574525.1 uncultured Bifidobacteriaceae bacterium | reverse complement strand
CCCGCCCTCGCCATCCGCAAAGCCGGCTACGGCGAACCGACGCGGGATTACAAACAAGAACTGCGCGATGCGCTGAAGTTGTAGTTGCGACTTCAACTTCAATCCACAATTCGATGCAACAGGAGTGCCGCCGCCTCAACTGCGCTTCGGCTCGAACAGTGCCACCACGGCACCCGCCGGGTCGCGAATCACCGCCATGTGTCCTCCCGCCATCCGGCGCGGCGGGCACACGACCTTGCCCCCGCGTCGGCGACAGGCGGTCAGGCTGCGTTTGAGATTTGCGACGTTGATGTAGATGAGCCACTGCGGAGGGAGGCTGGCGTTTTCGCCACGCGCGTGGCAGATTCCGGCCACGGTCGTGCCGTCGGCGGGCTGGTTCATGCAAAAGTCGCCGTAGCCGCCCATGTCCACCTCGGAAAACTTCCAGCCCACCACCGCCGTATAGAAGTCACGGACCTTGACGGCGGGCTTGACCGTTAGGTCCGTCCAGGCGATGGCGCCGATCCGTGGCTTCGTTGCCCGGGGCATGGGAGAAGTAGAAACGAGCCGGGAAAAGATTACAAACAGGATTTGTCATCGTTCCCGAGACGATCAAATACTTCACCAAAAGGCTTGAGCGAAGGGCCAGGGTTCAAGTCCATGATGTTAACAACTTGGCGAACTAAACGCTTGATTTCGGGATTCAAGGTGGTACTGGTGAGCGTAACCAGAATCAAACCGAAGAATAGCCCGAGCGGAAGGGCCGACTGTATGACCTGCACAGCGAAAGTTGTCCCGCCAAGCAAAACATCCAATCTCGTGAAGATCATGAAAAAAAACCTAATCGCCATTCTCCTATCCTCTCTGACCATCGCTTCCGTTCGCGCGGACCTGATTTGGTATGAAGGCTTCAACTACGTCAATGGTCCCATCATCGCGGTCGGGACAAACGCGAATGGTTCGACAAACTGGTTCAGACATAGCGGCACGACCGTTCCGAGCGATTCGATTGTGGGGAACAAAAAGTTGCAGATCTCAGCCACGGGAGGCTCCTTGAGTCGGTCGGATGACGTTAACCGGCCATTCACGAGTCACACCAATACCCAGACTATCCTGTACTCGAGCTTCACGGTGAATTGCACCAATCTGCCGCCCGCCGTCGGCACCTACATCGCGCACTTCTTTGTGAACAGCATGACTTTTCACGGAAAGGTGTTCGCCCAAGCCGGCAGTTTGCCGAACACTTGGCGGTTGGGTATTTCCGGGACAGCCAACACTGTCAATAAAGTTTTCCCGGCCGACCTTGCTATCAATACAGATTATCAGGTCGTCGTACAGTGGGATCCGACCGGCTTTAACGCCGCAACCTTGTGGGTCAATCCGCTGTCGGCGAGCGACCCATCGGTCATCACGTCGGACACAGTTGCGAGTCCAGCCGCTTCGTTAGGCTATGGCTTCCGTCAGGCCGGCACGTTTGGAAGCTTTTTTGCGACGGTGAGCAATCTGGCCGTGGCCACGACCTTTGACGAGGCGGTCACCAACGTTTGGAGCACCAATGCCGTTGCGCCAGTTGTCCTCTACCAGCTTAAAGGCGGGACAAACTTTCCGGGCGAAACCATCAGCCTCTCCGCCGTCATGGCCGGCCAGGGACTTGCCAGCATGACCTATCAATGGCGCAAAGACGGCGGCGCCATCAGCAATCCGGATGGCAACACCAATGTCTTCACCTTCTCCAGTGCCGCGACCACTGATAGCGGAGATTATCAGGTCGTGGGCACCACCCCTTACGGCCTTTCTGTCACGAGTGCCGTCGCCTCGCTCTGGGTTACGAACTCGCCGATTCCACCCATCATTCTCCAGCAGCCGAGCAACACCTCGGTTTTCTTCCATCAGTCTGTCCAGCTCAAGGTTACCGCCATCGGTCCGCCACCGCTCACGTATCAGTGGTACTATACCAACAGCCCGGCCATCGGCGCGAATGTCTCCGGGGCGAACACGGACACTCTGACCATCACGGATGTTCTGACCAATAACGGCACCGCGGGCGCCTATCGCGTCCTTGTTACCGACCCCTATGGCACCACCACCAGTGCGGTTGCCACCGTTACGGCCATTGGTCCGCCAATCGTCTCAATCGCCTTTCTGCGCACACTTGTGGATCCGGTCAATTACGTGGCTACGAACTCCACCTTGCGCTGGCAGGCCACGGGCATTGTCACCACGTTCACGAACATTACCTCCGGCGATACTTCCTCCTACTACCTCCAGGACGGCACGGGCGGGATCAACATTTTCGTCACCCGCGGGCACAACTTCCGTCCGGCGCTTGGCGACGTGGTGACCTTCGTCGGACTTCTGTCGAGCTTTAACAGCACGCTGGAACTGCTGGCGGACACCAACGACCTGACCACGTCCTTTGTGATTCTCAGTAACAATATCGCTGCCCTGCCTGCGCCGCGGGTTATTCCGTTCTCCATCACCAACAACAATCTGGCCTTCTGCGAAACGAATCTCGAAGGCAGAATCGTGATGCTGACCAATGTCTTCTTCGGGACCAATGCGGGGACCACCATCCCGACCACTGGCAACAACGCCACCAGCGTCGTCGTCACCAACGGGAATGGGGAGACGTTCAACGTCGGATTCGCCACTGTGGATTTGGATACCGCCGGCCAAACTCTGCCGAGCTTTGCGTGGTCGGTGATCGGGCCGCTGTCTCAAAACCTGGGCAACGCCGCCACGCCACGCAACGCGGGCTACCAGGTCTCCATCACGAAATTCTCGGACATCGTCACGAACCCGCCGCCCGCCGTGACGGTCAGCGACTCGCGTTCCGGCAACAGCACGATCCTGACCTGGACGGCTGTGCCGTATAGCTACTCTTACAGCGTGCTGGCTGCCGCCAGTGTCACGGGACCGTATGTGCCCATCGCCACCGGCCTGACGTTCACGACCGCGGCGGGCATTTACACCGACGCAAGTGCCAGCGGGAGCCAGAAGTATTACAAGGTCGTCAGCCCATAATAGAGTCAAGCGATTCTAAACGAAGAGAGCGCTCCGGAGCAGCCGGGGCGCTTTTTTTTGGTGGGCAGTCCCCTTCGACGGGCAGGTGGTTTCACGGCCCTGCCTGGGTCGTTCGCCACGGTTTCGCTGATTTGAAATCTTCCAGCAGGAGACGGTACTCCCTGACCAGTTCTTCGCGGCCGGCGTTTGCCGCCAGGTCCTGGGCGATCTGCGCGGTGGCAATCGCTTCCGGGAACCGGCCGGCCTCGGCGTAGGCGGCGGCCAGCGTTTTCAACTTCGCCGGCTCTTTTCGTCCCGTCAGTTCGCAGGCCCGTTCCGCCATGCGGACGGCTTCCGTCCCGTTGCGAAACTCAGGGTTCGCCGCAGTGGCCAGAATCCACGCCAGACCATCGAGGGCGTCTGGAAAATCCGGCTGAATGAGCAAAGCGCTGGCAAAATGGCTCATCGCCTCGCGGGGCCTTTGCAGATGGACCAGAGCCACGGCGAATTGGTAATGGGCGTTCGGATCGGTGGTCGCGCCGCCAACCGTCTTCGCGAAAAGCTCCGCCGCCTCGCTCCATTGCCCCTGCTGATTGAGCGCCATGGCGAGATTGTACTGTGACTCGGCATTGCCCGGATTCAACCGCAGCGCTTCGCGGAGTCGGGCGGTCCCTTCGGCCGATCTGCCCTTCTGAACCAGCACGATGCCCAGATTATTATGTGCTTGCGCCAGCTTGGGATCGATCCTCAACGCAGCGGAATAATGTTCTATGGCTTCGTCGAGCCGGCCTTGGGTTTGGAGGATGCGGGCGAGATTGTTGTGGGCGACGGCCGAGTCGGGATTGAGTTTCAACGCCGCAAGGTAGTGGGTGATTGTCTCGTCGAATTTCTTCTGTTTGGCCAGGGCGACGCCCAGCAAAATGTGCGTCGGCTCCTGAATTGGTCTGAACCAGAGGGCCTGTCGGTATGCCGCGATGGCTTCATCAAGCTTGCCCTGCTGGTCGAGCGCATTGCCGAGAAAGAAATAGGCTTCCGGATAACCGGGCTTGAGGCGCAAGGCGGTCCGGTAGCGTTCGATGGCTTCGTCGAGTTGCCCATCCTTGGCCAACAGGCTGCCCAGCATCGTCACGGCCATGTGGTTGTTCGGTGTGACCTGCGCCGCGTGTTCGAACAGCGTGCGCGTGTTCTTCCAATGCCGGAGTTGAAACGAAGTGCCAGTCAACAGCGCCAACACCACTACTGCCGCCGCTCCACGCAGGACAACGCGTCCCGCCAGTCTCCATTCCGGTCCCCAAACGGCTCCGGCCAGATCCCCCAGTCCCCAAGCAACGGCGATAAATAGCCCGATCAATGGAATGTAAGTGTAGCGATCAGCCCAGGCCTGATCACCGACCTGGACCAGGCCGATCACCGGCACGAGTGTTCCGAGAAACCACAGCCAGCCGGTTACAAGGTAAGGCCGGCGTCTGGCGAATCGAAATGCCAGCACAGTGATAGGCGCCAGCACGACGCCAGCGAGGATGATTTTGGCCGCAGGAATTGCGATTTCGTACGGATAATACACAGCCAGATGGCGCGGCACGAACATCGCACTGGCGTAATGCATGTAGGAGACGAACGCATGAGCAATTCGCTGCGACACTGGAAGTCCTGCCGTCGAAACAATCGCCTGCTGTTGCGCCGAAACCGTCAACGCGCAAGCTACCGCGGTCAAAACGAAGAAGGGAATTTTCTCCAATATCAAATGACTCCAACGCATCTGCCGAAATTGGTTCTGCATCTCTGATCCCGCAATCCGCAATCCGCAATCCGCAATTCTCCCAAGCGGCCAGTAATCCAGGAGCAGCAACACGAACGGTAAAGTCACTGCCATCGGCTTGCTCATAAGGGCGAGGGCGAAACAAAGGAGCGCGAGCCAATAATAGCGTGACGGATGACGAGTGATTGCTGACGAGGTAGGGCGCGTCACTCCGTGCGCGCCGCCCTCCGCACATAAGTCAGCGGCGCGCACGGAGTGGCGCGCCCTACCAATTGTTGCGTGCCGCGCGTAAGCCGCCAGCGTGAGCATCCAGAAAAGCGCGCACAGGACATCCTTGCGCTCCGCCACCCAGGCCACGGACTCGACGTGCAGCGGATGCCAGGCAAAGAGCGCCGCCACGAGTGCGCTGCGCCACGTCGTGCGCGTCATGCGACTCAAAACCAGAAAGAGCAAAACGCTATTGGCGACATGCAGCAACGCGCTCGTCAAATGATGGCCGGCTGGTTTCAAGCCGTAGAGCTGGCAATCCAGCATGTGGGAGAGCCAGGTTAAGGGATGCCAGTTGCCGGCATGATAGCCGAATGCCCAGACCACTCCGTGGCCGGTCAGGCCCGCCTGCATGTGGGGATTTTCCGTCACGTATTGCTGGTCATCGTAGGCGAGAAAGTCGTGGCGAAGCGACGGCAGGTAGAGCGCGAGCGTGACCAGACCCAAAGCCAGGCAAATCAGCCCGTGAAGCCGCAGTTTCCGCGCTCGTTCGCTCACAGAGATTTCGATTGTGCGGAATCAACCAGCCGATTCAATTGTAAACGATGCCTGCGATGCAGCCGGGAGATTGCGGCGTCTCGCCTGATGCATTCGTAAGGGACTTGATGCGAATCCCAATCAAGTTTAGGCGCTCTTTTATCGCGACAGATCAATCTTTTCTTGCACTTAGCGGCGTGCCAAGTATGCTCAAAATAAACCAGACACTTATGCGGCTCGTCCCCTCAACTTCGGGAAAATCCTCTCCTGACCGGATGAGGAATCTCCACCACCGGCTGGCGCGAATCTGGGCGTTTACCCTGATCGAACTACTCGTAGTTATCGCGATCATCGCCATCCTGGCCGCGATGTTACTGCCCGCGTTAAGCCGCGCGAAAGGCAAGGCTCAGGCGATCAATTGTCTTTCCAATTTGCGCCAGTGGGGTATTGCTCTGCAGATCACCGCCACCGATAACGGCGATACCATGCCGCGGGATGGCACGGATGATGGTGGCCAATACGGCGTGGACACCGGGGCCATGAACGGACCTGGCAGCCCGAATGATGAATTCGCCTGGTTCAATGTCTTGCCGACCGTCATGGCGGATCATCCCCTTTCGGAATACTGGAGTTTGCCCGGAGGCAATCCGCCGCTTAAGCTGCCTTTCCCCGGCGGTAAGGGCAAAATCTGGCATTGCCCATCGTGCAACAGCGATCCTAACGACACTTGGCTTCAGGGCGGAGGTTTCGGTTTCTTTAGCTATGTCATGAACATTGATTTGAAGGCTACCACGCCAATCACCGGAAGCTATGGGAAACTGCCCTATCCCACCATGCCAAAGCTTTCTTCCGTGCGTAATGCATCCGCGACTGTTCTTTTGACGGAGGCAACCTTCAGCCCTAGCAAAGAAACCTATCTGGCCACGCCAAGCGATGCTGCCCGCAATGGTATCTTTCCCTGCGCCCGAAGTTATCGCTTTGCGCAACGCCACAACAACAATGGAGGCAACCTCGTCTTTATTGACGGCCACTCGGCCTTTTTCAAACGGAGTTATGTCACCAACGGCGCTCCCAACGACAGTGGCGCTAATCGCGCTGAAAAGTTGAATGGTGACGTGATTTGGAACATGAATCGCTAGATTCAGCCATGGAACCGCCGCTTGTCCCGGTGGCCCAAGAGACTCTTCGGAAGTTTGCACCAGGCCTTGGGTGTCGTAACCAGACATCCGTTTTTGTTTTTGATTTCAGGGTCGCACGGACACAATGCGCCAGAATCGATTATGAACCGCGCCGTTTTTCTGGACCGTGACGGGGTGCTGATTGAGGACAAGAATTATCTCCGCCGCCCCGAGGACGTCCTGTTCATACCGGGAGCGGCGGCGGCCTTGAAGCGCCTGGCTGATTCCGGATTCAAATTATTCATCGTCTCGAACCAGTCCGGCGTGGGCCGCGGTTACTTCACGCTGGCTGACGTGGAGCAGGTCAACTCCCACCTCGCGCGCGAATTCGCCCGCCACGGTGTCACGCTTCAGAAAATTTACATCGCGCCCGAGGCGCCTGATCAGCCGAGCCGCGGTCGCAAGCCGTCGGCGGAATTTCTCTTTGACGCACGAAATGAATTCGGCCTGGACCTCGCGCACAGCTACATGATCGGCGACAAGATGAGCGATCTGGAATGTGGCTGGAACGCGGGGGTCAAAGTCTGTATTCTCGTTCGCACCGGTTATGGCACCAAAGTGGAACGTGAAGCCGGCGGACAGCTCGCGCGGGCCGTGATCGTCAATGATCTCCCGGCGGCGGCGGATTGGATTTTGCGGAACGTTGAAGCATGAACGGTGTCCAAGTCGTGTCCTTCGGGGGCGCGACGGCTTTCAAGGACGGTGAGAGCCTCTATATTAAGTTTGGCCTTTACGGGACCGCTTGAAAGAGCCGATGACCATTTACTTCGCCAACTACACATTGGGCGAGAGTTTTCGGCTGTGGATCCGACCCGGTTCGACCAGAAGCCGTAGCGCGCTTGCGCCGGAAGTTACTCTCTGTTTTGACATGTGGACCTCTGCTTGTTAAACACCACAACAAATCCGGATGGCTTCCAACTGGCGCGCCTGGGAAGTGCCGAGGTCTGGCACCGGTACCCTATGACCAAAAGACAGGACGAAAAGGAATATGTGCTAGGCACTGACCGCGTCGAGC
>CAZNOE010000270.1:0-7692 GCA_964574525.1 uncultured Bifidobacteriaceae bacterium | reverse complement strand
TGAAGCTGAAGGCGATTCTGGCTAAGGACCCGGCGCACTTCGACGCGCAGCTTTCGCTGGGCATGGCTCATTATCGCAAGGGCGATTACGCCTCAGCAATTGTGGAGGGGCACAAGGCCGAAAAGCTGCGGCCCAACGAGCAGCTTGTGCATACGAATCTATCGCTCTTTTACATGAAGAACGGCGATAAGAAGACTGCCGAGCATCACGGGTTGCAAGCGCGGATCGCTTCGTGGCGGGAAGACAAATCACCTCCCGGCGTGAAACCCGCCGGTGACCCCGAACTGGAAATGGCCAAGCCCGCGCCGCCGACGGTCAAACCGCCGGAAAAATTTCCGGACATGCCGTGGAAGAAAAAAACCGCACACTGAAATGAAATCCGCCTACGAACTTGCGATGGAACGGCTGAGCAAAGCATCGCCCGCCGTCAAGCTCACGAACGCGCAGAAGAAGCAACTCGCCGAACTCGATTCAAAGTATGCGGCGAAAATTGCCGAGCGTGAAATCGCGTTGAAAGACGAAATCACAAAAGCTGTGGAGAGCGGCGAGTTTGAGAAGGGGCAGCAGTTGGAGCAACAACTGCTCCACGAGCGGAAGAAGCTGCAAGCCGAGTTGGAGGAAAAGAAGGAAGCGATGCGGCGGAAAAGCCGTTAAGTGACGGCTTCCGGAAGTTTCAATCCTCGCCGCCACAAGTCGAAGTGATACAACGCCACGATGACCAGTGCATGGGCGATTTTCCCCTCGGCCACGAGGCGCGGCGCATCCGCAACCGGCACGAGACGCGTGACCAAATCCTCGCTGTGATCAAATTCAACCGGGTGGGCGCAATGGCAATTCTCGACCAGCACTGTGAAACAGGTGTTGCTCATGATGGCGGGGTTCGGAAAAACTTTGCCGATCACCCGCGCATCCGTTCCTTCGTAGCCGGTTTCCTCCCGCAATTCGCGGATACCTGTCGCGACCGGCGATTCATCGGGCGCATCCATCATGCCGCCCGGTATTTCCAGTTCGACCGTGTTCGACCCGTGGCGATATTGCTCAATCATCACAAGCTGCTGTTCGGGTGTGACCGCGACGACGTTCACCCAATTGACACTGTCAATGACGTAGAAGTCGTGCTCGGCGCCGGTCCGAGGTGAAACCTTGCGGTCGGAGCGCAGTTTGAAGACCCGGAAATCTCCGAGGGGTTTGGAACCGATCTTGGCCCAAGGTTTGATCATGAATTTATGATTGATGATTTACGATTTACGATTGGCGTCCAGAATCAAAAACGCCGCACCGCTGCGGCCTGATCATAAATCATCAATCGTAAATCATAAATCTCCCTTTGCTGCCCAGCCTTGTTTCATGAGGTTCAGCAGATGCGTCACGGCTTCGTCGTAGCTTCGGCCCTTTTGTGCCGCCAACTGTGTGGCCCGTTTGTCCAATTGCGCCGCCATCTCAACCGACTTTTCCGGCGGGCAGCCCAGCTTCACGAGAAGAGAGACGAGTTCGGACTGATTCATTCCAAAAGCAAACGCGAATGAAACAGCATCTCATTCACGTTTCGACTGAAGCGGTTTACTTGACGGCATCTGCCGGGACGATCTGGATGCTCTCGATGTTCATCCTTTTAGTCGGACGGTCACCCGGTTGGGTGGGCGCCGTGGCGATCTTTTCCAGCACATCGTCGCCTTGGATCAACTTGCCGAACGCAGTGTATTGGCGGTCCAGGAAGCGCGGATCGCCGTGGCAGATGAAGAATTGCGACCCCGCGGAATTCGGATCGTTTGAGCGCGCCATCGAAAGCACGCCGCGGACGTGGGGCTTGTCATTGAACTCGGCCTTGACGGTGTGCCCCGGCCCGCCTGTGCCCCAGCGGCTTTTGTTCGCCTCGTCCTTCGTCAGCGGATCGCCGCCCTGAATCATGAAGCCTTTGATGACACGGTGAAAGCAAGTCCCGTCATAAAAGCCTTTCTGGGCGAGCTTCTTGAAATTCTCCACGTGACCGGGCGCCACGTCGGTCCACAACTCCAGAATCATGTCGCCTTCCGAAGTTTTGATTACGGCCGTTTCGCTCATGTCCAAAGCTTGGTCAGGAAGCTCCACCGTGTCACGCCCAGAATTCTTGCGCGGCGGGGACGCAACGACTTGGCTGAAATCCATCAAGAAAAAACTTTTCTTTGCGGGCCGAATTCCTTTTCATGCTCACAACCTATGAAAAGCATGTTTATGAAAGCAATCGTTGTGGCGCTCGCCGCCGCCCAAATCCTCGCGACCGCTTTCGCGGGCGAGGCCGAACGCAAACTCGCCGACGGCCTTTACGCCGAGTTCGACACGTCGAAGGGCAAGATCGTCTGCCAGCTCGAATTCGAGAAGTCACCGCTGACGGTCGCCAATTTCGTCGGGCTTGCCGAGGGCACCAAGCACTACTCGACGGACGGCAGCGCTCCAAAAAAACAGGATAAACCGTTCTATGACGGGCTGACGTTCCATCGCGTCATCCCCAACTTCATGATCCAAGGCGGCGACCCACAGGGCAGCGGTGCCGGCGGTCCGGGGTACAAGTTCAAGGACGAGACTCGTGCCGACCTCAAACATGGCGGCCCAGGTATTCTGTCGATGGCCAATTCGGACCCGCAAGGCTCCAAGGCGCCGTTTTCCAACAAAGGCAGTTCCAACGGCAGCCAGTTTTTCATTACCCACAAGGAGACCGCTTGGCTCGACGGCTTGCACACAGTCTTCGGCCACGTTGTCGAGGGTCAGGACATCGTAAACAAGATCGCCATCGGGGACAAAATCAATTCCGTCAAGATTCTGCGGGTCGGCGAAAAGGCAAAGGCATTCAAAGGCGATCAGGCGGATTTCGAAAGACTTTCCAAATAGCCCTGGAAGGAATCCTTCGTGGCCGAGCCTGCCGTCCGCCGCAAGCCGTGTAACCATTTTCCGCGGTTCCCGTCTCAGGAGGCATAACCACCGCGTCATGTAGGCGCGGCCAGGAACAAACAACAGCAACGACCGAAAACAGTTTATGAAAATCCACAAAATCAGTTTGATTGCCGTTTTGGCGGCGGCCACCGTGCTCGCCTACAGTCCCGCCCTGCGGGCGCAGGAAAAGGAAAAGAAGGACGCACCGAAACGCGAAGGCCGTGGCGGCGGCGACTTCGTGAAGCAGCGGCTGGACAGATTGACCGAGGAACTCACGCTGACCGACGCACAGAAGCCGAAAGTCGAGGCTCTGTTGAAAGACCAAGCCGAGAAGATGCGTGGTCTCCGCGATGCCACGCCCGAAGAACGCCAGGAGAAGATGAAGGGGACCCGGGAGGAGATGAGCAAGAAGATGAAGGAAATCCTCACCGCCGAACAGTTTGCGAAATACGAAAAGATGCCCGCACCAGGTCGTGGCGGCGGCGGCGAGAAGAAGAAACGCGACGCCGACGCGAAGTAATCCCGGCGGTTCAAAAGCCAATTCAGCGAGGGACGGCGGAAAGCCGTCCCTCTTTTTTTGGCGACGCCATTTTGGAAAACAAACTCCCCGTGCGCTCACCTGTGATTTCCCGGCCCGCGCAAACACTCGGTCAAACGCCCGCTTGACAGGACTCGCGAATTCGCAAACGCTTTCCCCCGCTGAACTGGCATGTTCGAGATCACCATGAAAAATCACTTCCTCCACCTCCGGCAAGAACTTGACCGCGTTAAAACCCTTCTGGCCTCTGTGGCTGGCCTCTCGTTGATGGCCGCTTGCAGCGCGGCGCAGCCTGAAACCGGCTTCACCAGTTTGTTCGACGGCAAAACACTCAACGGTTGGAAATCTGCCACGCCGCAGGGCGGCGGCTACGGCGTGACGAACGGCGTGATTTACTGCGGCAAAGACGGGCGAAATCTCTACACCGAGAAGGCGTACGGCGACTTTGTCCTCCGGATCGAGTTCAAGCTCGAAGATGGCTCGAACAACGGCATCGGCATCCGCGCGCCCGCGGAGGGAGACGCGGCGTATTCAGGCATGGAAATCCAAATCCTGGAAGACCGCGCGGCCGATCGTGGCAAGTGGGGCAAGCTGCGGCCCGCGCAATATCACGGCTCCATCTACGACGTGGTGCCTGCCAAACGCGGTGCGCTCAAACCGCCGGGTGAGTGGAACGTGGAGGAAATCACCGCGCTCGGGAGGCATATCAAAGTGGTCGTTAACGGCAAGACCGTCACCGACGCCGATCTCAACGAGGTCACCGATCCTGAAGTCATTCGCAAGCATCCGGGTCTGTTCCGCGACGGCGGACATATCGGCTTTCTCGGCCATGGCGACTACATCGAGTTTAGGAACATCCGCATCAAGGACCTGACACGGCCGGAAAAAGACAACAGGCCGCCCAAAGGCTTCAAGGCGTTGTTCAATGGCAAAAACCTCAGTGGCTGGAAAGGCCTGCTGAAACCGCCGCTGGACAATCCCATCAAGCGCGCTGCGCTAACACCCGCAGAACGCGCCGCAACGCAGAAACAGGCGAACGAAGACATTCGCGGCCATTGGAAAGTTGAGAATGGCGAGATCGTTTTTGACGGCAAGGCCCGCAGCCTGTGCACGGCAAAGGATTACGCCAACTTCGAGATGCTCGTGGACTGGAGAATTCCGCCTCACGGCGACAGCGGGATTTATCTCCGCGGCTCACCGCAGGTGCAGATTTGGGATCCTCACACAAAGCCTACTAAAGCCGGCAGCGAAGTCGGTTCGGGCGCTTTTTACAACAACAAGAAGAATCCGAGCAAACCGCTCAAGGTCACGGATAAACCCATCGGGGAATGGAATCATTTCCGCATCCTGATGGTCGGCGAACACGCCCACGTATTTCTCAACGGCGAACTCGTCACGCGCGACACCGTGATGGAAAACTACTGGGACCCCGCGCAACCGATTTTCCCGAGCGGCCAGGTCGAGTTGCAGAACCACGGCGACCAGCTTTGGTTCAAGAACATCTACATCCGCGAAATCCCTCAGAAGTAACCGCCATGAGAAACAGATTTTCTCGACGTGAGTTTCTTCGCCGGGCGGCAGTGACCGCCGCCGGGCTGTGGGCCGCGCCGTACGTCACCAGCGGACTACGAGCCGCTTCGCCGAACGAGATGCTGCTGCACGCCAGCTTCGGCACCAGCGGCATGGCGCACAGCGACATTCAAGGCATCACGCGCGGCGGCAAAGCTCGCCTCGTTGCTGTCGCGGACGTGGACTTGAACAAGGCCAACGCGCTGAAGAAGGAATTTCCCGACATAAAGATTTATCAGGATTGGCGCGAATTGCTCGACAAGGAAAAGTCCATTGACTCGGTCAACGTCACCGTTCCCGACCACATGCACGCGGCGATGGCCATGTCCGCGATGCAACTCGGCAAACACGTCTATTGCCAGAAGCCGCTCACGCACGACATCTACGAGGCCCGCCGGCTCACGGAGTTCGCCCGCCGGAAGAAGCTCGTCACCCAAATGGGCATCCAGATTCATTCCAGCAGCACTTATCGCGAGGCGGTCCGCATCATCCAGGACGGAACGATCGGCAAGGTCAAAGAAGTTCACACCTGGAGCAACAAAGCTTGGGGCGATCCTTCACCGCGACCGGACCAGACCGACCCTGTGCCCGATGGTTTCAATTGGGACTCCTGGCTCGGCACGGCCACCGCGCGACCGTTCATCGGCAACGGCTATTATCATCCGGGCAACTGGCGCAAACGACTCGACTTCGGCACCGGAACGTTTGGCGACATGGGCTGCCACATTTACGATCCGGTGTTCAAGGCGCTCGAACTGACCGCGCCGATTTCGTTGCGCTCGGACGGCCCGGCGCCGAACCAGTGGAACTGGGCCATCAACGCCCGCATCGAATACGTTTTTCCCGGCACGAAATTCACCGAAGGCAAGACCGTGAAAGTCATCTGGTATGACGGCGACGAGCGTCCACCGAAGGAAGTGCAACCGCCGCTGGGCGACGACAAGCTGCCCGATCAAGGCTCATTGTTCATCGGCACGAAGGGCACGATGATGCTGCCGCACATTGCCCGCGCGCAGCTTTTTCCCGAAAAGGATTTTGAAAACTGGACACGGCCCAAAGTTACGGAGAACGATCACTGGCAGCAGTTCGTGGAAGCCTGCCGCGGCAACGGCCAGACCGCCGCCAATTTTGATTACGCCGGTCCCCTGACGGAGACGATCCTGCTGGGCAGCCTCGCCACGCGCTTCCCAAAAACCACAATGCAGTGGGACGCGAAGAGACTGAAGTTCACGAACGTCTCCGAAGCCAATCAATACGTCCGCCGGCATTATCGCAAAGGTTGGGAAGTCAAAGGGCTTTCGTGAGACATGGCCATGCGCACTATGACCGTGGCGAGTCACTCTCATTAACACCCGGCTTCAGCCGGGTGTGGCAGCGCGAACGAGATTGGAAACCGTTTCAACGGTTTCATGGGCGTCGACGCGAAACCGTTGAAACGGTTTAAACTGGAGCCAAGCTGTCACCTGAAGTTGGGTGCTAATGAGAGCCTTCGCACGAATAGAAGTTTTGCAAATGAAAACATTCACGTCGCGCCGCGAGTTCATTCGGCAGACAGCGCTGGGCGCCGCCGGACTTTGGCTTGCCGGCTGCCGGACTGCGCCGCGAAGAATCTCCGCCAACGAGAAGCTGAACATCGGCATCATCGGCGTTGCCAACCAGGGTAACTACGACATGAACAATGTCGCTGGCGAGAACATCGTCGCGCTGTGCGACGTTGATGAAAACTTCCTCGCTGCGGCGAAGCAGAAATTCCCGGCGGCGAAAACCTACAATGATTTTCGCCGCCTGCTCGACCAGCGGGACATTGACGCCGTCGTCGTCGCCACTCCCGACCACACGCATGCCGTCGCCACGGCAACCGCCTTGCGCAGCGGACGTCACGTCTATTGCGAGAAGCCGCTGACGCGCACGATCTCCGAATGCCGCGTAGTCACGGCACTGGCGCACAGGCACAAGCTGATCACCCAAATCGGCACGCAGATTCATTCCGGCGACAATTATCACCGCGTGGTCGAACTCATTCAGCAGGGTGCGGTCGGCCCGGTGAACGAAGTCCACGTCTGGGTCAACGCCACCTACGGCGGCAAAGATGCACCCCGGGAAACGCCGCCCGTGCCGTCGAGTTTGCACTATGATTTGTGGCTCGGACCAGTCGCGTATCGCGCGTATCACCCCGATTACGTGCCCTTCAAGTGGCGGCACTGGTGGGCGTTCGGCGGCGGCGCACTCGCGGACTTCGGTTGCCACTTCCTGGATTTGCCGCACTGGGCGCTGGGATTGCGAGCGCCGCTGAGCGCCGAGATCGTTGACGGTCCACCCGTGCATCCTGACTCCACACCGCCCTGGCTGATCGTGCGCTACGAATATCCGGCGTCCGCTGTTGCGCACGCCGTTCCCCTGCTTGGTGGGGGAGGGGGTGGGTTCAATGCGAGCGACAAGCGACCTCCGCTCAAACTCACCTGGTATCACGGCGGCAAAAAACCCGCGCTGCTCTCACCCGAAATCGCAGCGAAATGGGACAGCGGCGTGTTGTTCATGGGTGAAAAAGGAATGCTGCTGGCCGACTACACGCGCCATGTCGTCATGCGTGAAGCCGATTTCAAAGACTACATTGCGCCGGAACCCATCAACAGCGATTTCACGAAACATCACAAGGAATGGATTCACGCAATCAAGAC
>CAZNOE010000269.1:2420-7710 GCA_964574525.1 uncultured Bifidobacteriaceae bacterium | reverse complement strand
GGTTGCACGTTTTAAGGCACTCATCAAGGAGCGCACGGCAAAAGAGTTTCCGCAGGATCCGTGGAAGCAACTCTGGGGCGCCACCGGCGCCGTGTTCGGTTCCTGGATGAACGACCGCGCCATTGTGTATCGCCGCAAGTACGGCATCCCCTCCGAGTGGGGAACGGCCGTCAATGTGCAGGCCATGGTTTATGGCAACACTGGTGACACCTCCGGTTCCGGCGTAGCATTCACGCGCAACCCGGCCAACGGCGTGAAGGAGTTCTACGGCGAGTTTCTCATCAACGCGCAGGGTGAAGACGTCGTCGCAGGTGTGCGCACGCCCGAACCCGTCGCGCAACTCACGAAAGAGATGCCCGCCGCCTACACCGAACTCGACAACATCCGCAAGACTTTGGAGACGCACTTTAAGGACGTGCAGGATTTCGAGTTCACGATTCAGGATGGCAAGGTCTTCATGCTCCAGACCCGCAACGGCAAACGCACGGCGATGGCTGCGCTCAAGTTCTCCATGGACATGACCAAGGAGAAGCTCATTGACTGGAAGACCGCCATCAGGCGCAACCCCGCTGATCAGCTTGACCAGCTTCTCGCGCCGATCTTCGAAGCGAAGGCCGAGAAAGCTGCGAAGGTGATTGCGAAAGGTTTGCCCGCCGGTCCAGGCGCGGCCTCCGGCAAAATGTATCTGAACGCCGATCGCGCCGATGCCGCCGCCGCCAGGGGCGAAAAAGTTCTCCTCGTGCGCAACGAAACCACGCCGGAAGACCTGCGTGGCATGATCGCCTCCGAAGGCATCCTTACGGCGAAGGGCGGCGTCAGTTCCCACGCTGCGCTGGTTGCTCGTCAGATGGGCAAGGTCTGTGTTTGCGGCGCCGGTGCGTTGCAGATTGATTACTCGAGCAAGACCCTCATGGCGGACGGCCAGACCTTCAAGGAAGGGGATTTCCTCTCCATCAACGGCACCGCCGGCAACGTCTATGCCGGCCAACTCCCGACTGCCGCGTCCGAGATCGTTCAGGTGCTCGTCGAGAAATCGCTCGACCCGAAGCAGAGCGAGACTTACGGGATGTACGCCACCCTGATGAAGTGGTGCTCCAAGGTCACTAAACTCCAGGTCCGCACGAATGCCGACACGCCCGAGCAGACAGAGAATGCCATCGCGTTCGGCGCCACAGGCATCGGCCTCACGCGCACCGAGCACATGTTCTTCGAGGGCAACCGCATTGACGCAATGCGCGAAATGATTCTCGCGGACAATGTCGAAGCCCGCAAAGCCGCGCTCGCTAGGTTGTTGCCGTACCAGAAGGAAGACTTCGCGGGCATCTTCAAGGCGCTGAAAGGCTATCCGGCCACCATCCGTTTCCTCGACCCGCCGCTGCACGAGTTCCTCCCGCACGAGGACGCCGCACAGCAGGATTTGGCGAAGAAGATGGGCGTGCCCGTCGAGAAGATCAAACAGCGCGTGAAAGAGCTTCACGAATTCAATCCGATGCTCGGTTTCCGCGGCTGTCGGCTCGGAATCGTTTACAGCGAAATCTCCGAGATGCAGGCGCGCGCGGTTTTCGAAGCCGCCGCTGAAGTGCAGAAATCCGGCATCAAGGTGAAGCCCGAAGTCATGATCCCGCTGGTTGGGTTCAAGAAGGAACTCGACCTCCAGGTTGAAGTTGTCCATCGCGTTGCGAAGGAAGTCATGACTGAGAAGAAAGTGAAACTGAACTACCTCGTGGGCACGATGATCGAAGTGCCGCGCGGTGCGCTCACGGCGGACGAGATTGCGCAGACCGCCGAGTTCTTCAGCTTCGGCACCAACGATCTCACGCAAACCTGTCTCGGCATGAGCCGCGACGATTCCGGCTCCTTCCTGCCGCCGTATGCGGAACTGGAAATCGTGAAGAAGAATCCGTTTGCCACGATTGACCAGAGCGGCGTCGGGCAACTGATGAAGATTGCGGTGGAGAAAGGCCGGAGCACGCGCAAGGACATCAAGCTCGGCATCTGCGGCGAACATGGAGGCGATCCCGACTCGGTGAAGTTCTGCCATCGCCTCGGTCTGACTTATGTGAGTTGCTCGCCGTACCGCGTGCCGGTTGCCCGCCTCGCAGCGGCGCAGGCGGCGCTGGAAGAGGAAGCCGCCAAGAAGGCGAAGAAATAATAGCAGTCGCACGGCCCGCAAAGGTGACGAGTCGGAAACGAGGCATTCGCACGCCTCGCCGGTATTCCGGGGCTTTTTTAGTTTGGATCTCGGTGAAGCGGTACGCAGTTCGCTCACAGAGCTCGCGTCCGTGAAAAGATTTGGCCAGTGCTCCCGTATCAGCCCATCGAACGCGAGGTTGCACAAGAGCAGGACGGTATGCCCTGGTTTCAGACAGATTAAGCCTGCGCGGAGGGAGGTTAATGGCACGGAGCACCCCAAAACCATCGCTCGTACCGCCTAAGGCCTGCGCCATGCTCAACGGCGGGGAATCTGCTATAAAAGTCAGATTCTCCGGCACTAAACGCCGATGCTCTGCGGATTGCGGGGGTGCGACAGAACGAGATGAACACAAGTCGGTCAAAAGCAGAACTTGGGGCAACTTCGAGCGCGTTCCAAGCAGGGATGACGCTGATGGAGGTGGTCATATCATTGGCCATCACCGGATTGGCCGTGGGGGGGATCGTCACGGGATACACCTACTGTACGACCTCCGCAGACAAGGCGGGCCTTTTCCTGGCGGCCAACGCAAGGGCGATGGAACGCCTGGAGGAGACGCGAAGCGCCAAATGGGACATGGGCTTTTGGCCCCCGGTGGACCAGTTGGTCGCCACCAATTTCCCAAGCAAAGTCGTCACATTGGATCTCTCCGGATCCGGTGTGGCGATCAGGTCTGCCACAATTCAGACGACGATCTCCCAGATATCGGTTGCCCCGCCGCTCAAGCGAATTCGAGTTGATTGCATCTGGAGCTTCAAAGGAACTCAGAGGATCACCAACACGATTGAAACCTGTCGCGCCCCCGATTAATGAAACTCCAAGTTCCATTTCCAGGTTCGCGCCGCAACGCATCAACCACACCGGACGGAGGCTTCACCCTGACAGAAGTTCTCATCGCGAGCACGGTGTTTCTACTTTTGGTAAGTGGCGTCGTTTTCGCCAATCTTTTTGGCTTGAGCATGTTTCGGATCACCGAAACCAGGCTCAATGCCAGCAGCGGTGCCCGCAAGACGATTGCGAGAATGGCGAATGAGATCCGCACGTGCAAAACCACCTGGGTCGGCAATGTCACGAATGGCGTTTTCGCGGCACGGCTTGATGGAGAGACGCAGCAGGGCAGTGGCCTTTTGATTTATCCGACCACGAACGCCGCCAACTACATCGTCTATTTTGTCAATCCATCGGACCAGACTTTCAGACGAACCACGAGCACGCCAGGCAACGCCATTGTGGTGGCCGGGACGATCACCAACACCGTGGTCTTTCGCGCGCAGGATTACCTGGGGAGGGTGCTGACCAACAACCAAAACAATCGAGTGATTCACCTGGATCTCGAATTCCACCAACCGAAACGCCACCTGCAGATCGCGGGCCACTACAAACTGGAAACCTCTGTGACGCGACGTGCTCTGGAATAATTATGAAGACTGCCTTTCCACCCCAAAAGCTGAACGAGACCGGAAACGCCCTGGTAATGACGATGATCATGACCGGCATTGCCCTGGCCATTCTCGGTGGCGCGATGACGTGGTCCGCGACCACCACCCGGCACACGCACCGCGCGATTCAATACACCCGCTCGGTGGTGGCGGCTGAAGCGGCCACGGAGAAGTTGCTGAGCAGACTCGCAGAGAATTTCCGGTCGGGCGGTGAACAGCTGGTCACCAACAACCTGGCCAGCGACCGCCAGGCTGTGCCCACCACGTCGGACTCCTCATTCTGGGGCCGCTGGGAATTCAACGACGCACTTGGTCACACCGGCCAGACTTTCGTGCAGCAGCTTTCCGGAACCCGCTACATCGTCCTGAACTCAACTTACTCCGGTTTGCGGGGGTACGCCTCCACCTACACGGTGGTTTCTCACGCCCGGGACACCGCCGCTCCGCAAACCGTCGTCGCGGGAGTGCTTCAGGATATACAGTTGGCCCTCATCCCCATTTTCCAGTTTGCCCTGTTCTCCTCGGGCGACATGGAAATTAGCTGCGGCCAGCCCTTCGCCATCACCGGCCGGGTTCATGCCAACGGCCAACTGTATGTTGAGCCGGACAACATTCTGACGTTTCAATCCGACGTCACAGACGTTGGCGAGATCCTGTTTCAACGGCACCCACTGGATACGCGCCCGCCCCCGACTGGCTCAGCGATTTATCTAGGACGAAAAGATTCTCATGTCGTGGCTTTGACCCTTCCCATTGGTACCAACAACACCCCGGTAGGAGTCCGGGAAATCATTCAACTGCCACCGACCGGTGAAGATCCCAACTCGGCGGTCGGCCGACTGCGGTATTACAATCAGGTTGACATGATTCTCGTCGTGACCAACACCGGGATCAGAGCCACGAGCGGGAAATTTAACAGCTTCATGACTGTCATACCGACCAACCAGTTGAATGCGTTTGTTACGACCACGAACAGTTTCCGGGACGCGCGCGAGGGCAAAACCATCCGGCCCATTGACATCAACATCGGTGTTCTCACGGCCTGGAGCGGGACCAATTCGAATCTGCGTGTCGCCCTCGGTTCGTTGGATGTGTCTTCCGTGTACGTTTGGGATCGCCGCACGCTGGCAGGCACCGACCTCGGCGCCGTTCGCGTGGTCAACGGCCGTCAACTACCCGCGCGGGGGCTTACCGTCGCCACGGCGCGTCCACTCTACGTCCTCGGACACTACAACCAGACGAACTCGGCGAATCTGGGAACCACCAATACCATCACCACCCGTCCGGCTTCGTTGGTGGCCGACGCCGTCACGATTCTGTCCACGAACTGGACCGACGCGAGGAGCACTCTGGCCGTAGGGTCGCGCCCGGCTGCACCGACCACAGTCAACGCCGCCTTTCTGACCGGTGTGGTGGAGACGACCTTGGGCAAATACAGCGGTGGGATGGAAAACTTTCCCCGCTTTCTGGAAACCTGGGGATTGGCCAACGTTCTGACCTATAACGGTTCGATGGTGAGGATGTTCCCAAGCCTCCACGCCACCAATGCCTGGGGCAAAGCGGACGTTTATACTCCGCCTGCACGCAATTGGGCTTATGACCTTAATTTCGACGACGCGAACAAACTTCCGCCGCTGACCCCGAATTTGGTGAAGGTGAT
>CAZNOE010000269.1:0-2320 GCA_964574525.1 uncultured Bifidobacteriaceae bacterium | reverse complement strand
TTCGCAGTTCGAGGAGTCGCCGCCGGAGATCGATGCTTTTCACGTGGAGAGAAACCAGTTGATCGCCCAAGAGCGCCAGGAGCTCTATCGAAAGCGGGTGCCACTCGGTGATGCCGTTGGGCCAAATGTCCCTGCGCTCTTTTCCCCCGGCAACCAGGACGAAATAGGGGCCCAAACACAGTCTCTGGCCGACCTGCCTGGAACGCGCCGCCAGATCCTTTTGGTTGCCCTCTTGTTCCTTCTTGCCGGCGGGCTGGCCATCCGAAAACTGGTCCCCGGGATCGCCAATTACTTCAATCAACACTTCCAGCCGTGGGCGATTGCGCCGTCCATGGCGGCGACTTTCCTGGGGAAGATTCGCGCGGAGGACGAAGCCTTTTCCGAGTTCCTTCTCGCGTTCCAGACCGGTCCATCTGCGAGACCTGGCAGCGTGGACTCCTCCACGAACAGGGATCCGCTCCTGGAATTCTTTGCAAAGGCGCCAGAACTGCTCGGGGCGTTGCGAAAACTTCTTCAGGAAATCGGCCGGGCACCCAACGAGGCGTCCCGGCAAGGATTGCTGGCGGACCTTCACGGCGAGATCCGCGAGATGAAAGGCGCGGCTGGTCTTTCCGAGTTGCTTCCCGTGTGGCAAATGGCCTCCGCCCTGGAGGGACTTGTCAAGCAACTCACCGACAGAGTGGGTAACGTCAACCCTTCCACATTACGCACCGTCGCTGGCGCCGTGGATTTGCTGGATGATTTGTGCAAGCCGGGAGTGAAGGCGAACCTTTTGACCAGTCCTCCCCTGCGGCTTCTGGCCGTGGACGACGACGCGATATGCCGCCGCGCCGTCTCCCTCGCGCTGAAAAAGGCACTCAACAAGCCCGATCTCGCAGAGAACGGCGACACGGCACTCATCCTCGCCTCACAGCACGCGTACGACGTGATTTTCCTCGACGTGCAAATGCCGGGCATGGACGGCTTTGAACTCTGCTCAAAAATTCACGAGACCCTCTTCAACCGCACCACGCCGGTGGTGTTTGTTACCTGCCAAAGCGACTTCGCCGCGCGCGCCCAGTCAATCCTCAGCGGCGGCAGCGACCTTATGGGGAAACCGTTCCTCACGTTTGAGATCACGGTCAAAGCGCTCACCTTCATTCTGCGCGGTCGGCTCCAGGGCCAGGCTCAGACCGCCGCTGCCTGCAATGGTATTAAGGGTTACAAGACGCTTTCATCCCGAGAAGTCGGGACGAAATCCAATGCCGCGGCTTCGGTGGGCGAACTTGTGGAATCGCCGGCTCCACCTTCTGCCGACAGTTCCGCCCGGGTGCGGAACCCACTTCTGGAACCCAGCGTCGCACCACCGCCGCTTCCCACGCGCGCGAGATTGCCGAAGGCGGACCGCGCTCCCTCATCGGACGAGCTTGCGCGAAAAACTCTGGTATCTGCGTTCCTGGCCCGCGCCTCCGCACACCTTGGGGCGCTGCGAGATCTAACCAAGGTGGTCTTTCAGACGACGGATGAGAATGCGCGGACGAAAATGCTGGCAGATTTTTACATTCGCCTCCACTCGTTGATGCCCAAGGCTGACTGCGTTGGGTGGCATCCAGCTCTTCGAATGATCTCCGCTTTGGAAGGGTTGCTCAAGAAACTCCTGGAGAATCGCAAGCATTGCACTTCGTCCACGCTGCTCACCGTCTGCACCGCGGTGGATTTGCTCAAGGAGTTATGCGTGACAGGAGTGGAGGCGGACCTGGCTACCAATCCTCCGATCCGCATGCTGGTGGTAGATGACGACCCCGTGGCGCGTCGGGCTATTACCTGCGCCCTGCAAATGGCTTTCGAAAAGCCCGAAAGCCAGGAGGGCGGCGAGGCGGCGCTCGCCGCGGCAACCGAAAGACCCTTCGACCTGATTTTCCTGGACGTGCAAATGCCGGGCATGGACGGTTTCACGGTCTGCTCAAAAATTCATGAGACTGTTCAGAATCGCGCCACACCGGTGGTGTTTGTCACCGGCCATAGCGACTTCAAAGCGCGCACCCAAGCGACCCTCAGTGGTGGCGGCGATCTCATCGGGAAACCGTTCCTCACGGCTGAGGTCACCGTCAAAGCGCTTACGTTCGCCCTCCGCGGCCGGCTCCAGAAACGCAAGACCAGCACCGACGCGGTATTGCAAAGCGAGTTGAGAAGTCGCGAATCAACTCCATCCGAATGCTTGCCTGAAAGGCCGCGTTGGAGACAGAAGTCGTCAGACAGGCGGAGCGGGCGGAAAGAAATGCGGCGGGAAGAACGGATTTCGCGTCGTAACGGCGGCTTGTAAGAGGGCCGCCAACTCAAA